>JBQCCH010000223.1:0-2504 GCA_051962375.1 Tepidisphaeraceae bacterium | reverse complement strand
ACAAGAACGCCGCGATCGCAATGCGATGGTATTGGTTGCGTAGCACTGCCATCTCCTGTTTTAGCCTTTTAACAGAACTGAATCGGCACCCAATGGCACCATGCCGCTGTGATTGTTTACAAGCCACACAATTCCGTTATTCGTGGCATGGCTGTATCCGCGGGGCTTGGCACCTGCACATTATTCTCTGTTTCGGTGGAAGTCGGTAGGGCACGCTATTGCGTGCCGCTGCGGGGCTACCGGGAGTCGATGAAGCAACCGGCCACCCTTGCGGATGGGCGAGGGTGGCCGGTTGAGGTTGCGGGATGGGTTGTGATGTCGCCGATGGCTGGCTAGATCAGCTTTGCGATGAACTGCACGACGTAGCCGTCGATGATCTTCACGACCGTTTCCAGGCCCGCTTCCACCGCGCGGGCGGCGGCCATTGCTTCCTGGTACTGCGGGTCGTTGTTCAGGGCATCGTGAACGTTGTCGACCAACAGCGTCTGATCGATCACGCCGGCCAGGATCGGGTGACTCCGGGCGAATTCATCCCATCGCACGGCGACGGCGGCGGCGATCTGGGTCTTCAGGTCAAGCGGGGCGGGGGTTTGGGGGGCGCTCATGGCATACCTTTCGTAAACAGGTTGAAATTCGGCACGAGCTGGCGCTGCGTGCGGTTTAAAAGATCGAGTTCCTGAAGAGCCTGGTCGATCGCATCCAAGTTGGCCTGATCGATCTCGGCCGCCTTTCCGTGCGGAGCTGCTGCTGGGTCTGCGCGTCGATGGCGGCGGCGTAGGCGCGGCGGGCGTCGACGATCCAGTCAGGGTTGATCGGCTGGGGCTGCGCCTTCACGTCCGCATCGAAGGCGGCATCCAGCCGAGTGCGTGCGGCCGCCTGCATCGCTGCCAAGCTCGCCTGCCGATCGCTCACGCCGGCCTTCACCAGTGTGATGCCGTGGCGCGAGGCGTCGATCAATTTCAGCTCGGCGTCGATCGCTGGCGAGCAGCCCGCCAGCGGGATCGCCATCAGCAACAGGGAAAAGAGGACAACGGAATTTCGCATAAAGACCTTTCTGGCAGATGCCGGCTCAGCCGCCACGGCGATCCGCGGCGGAGGCGTCGAGCTTGCGCAGCAGGGCGTCCTGTTGGGCGCCCAGTTTGGCGAGCGTTTCGGTGCTCTGCTGCACCAGATCGATCAACGCATCGAGCTGCACCTTGTCCGCCAGGATGCGGGCGTGGGCGTCGTCGAGTTGGCGCTCGCGTTCCGCGGATTGACGGCGCTCCCAGAGCCACATCGCGCCGATCAAGGCCGACGCGCTGAGACTCGGAAGGCTGTCGAGGGTGGGGAGGGTTTCGGCGAGCATGGGAGGGTGGGTTGTGAAAGCGGGGCCGAAGGGAAGCCGGCATGGCGGCCGGCTTTCCCTTCGGCGGGCGGGGCTAGGCGGTGAATCCGCGGATGACGCCGTGGGCCGTTTCGTTGCGGCATTCGAGCGTGTATTCGCCGATCATCTGTCCGGTTTCGGCGTCGCCGGTGCGGGCGAGAGGCGTGTACTGGAAGCTGCGTCCGGCCAGCGGCAGCACGCTGAGACGGCTGCTGTCGAGCAGCAGCACCGTGCCCGACGGCACATAGCGGCTGAGCACCACCTGGCAGATGCCGAAATCGCTTTCGTACACGCTGACCATGTCCTTGAACGTCTCATTGACGCTGTAAAACCGACGGTTGGCGGCCACGAACTGGTTGATCGCGCGTTTTTCGCGACCGCCGACCACGATCAAATCGATCGTGCCGGCGCTGTTTTTCCACACGCTGCGCAGCGCCAGGTTCAACTGCGCTTCGGTGAGGGCCACATCCGCGGGGAATCCGCTTTGGCCGACCGTGAACTGGTTGGTGTGAAGAAACGAAAGCAGCCCGTTCATGGTGCGGCGCGTCGTGGCGTTGCCGGCGGGCATGTCGCTGGTGGCGACGCCATTGATCACGCTGTTTTCCAGGTCGCGCAGCAGCTCGCGCGAGCGGAGATTTTTCTGCCACGCCACCTCGTCGCGCACGCCGATCTGATTGACGGCGAGTTCCGACCCGCTGACGGTGACGGTGGACGCGAAAATCTGCGTGTAATTCTGCACGCGGGTGCGCGCTCCGAACCGGGCGGGGTCGGCGTCGGCGCCTTCGAGCGAGGCGTTGCCGATGACCATGGCCGTCTGGCCGGTGGCGAGAGTCGCCTGCGTGGTGCCGCCATACCCGCGGACGAGCGTCAGCGTGCTCGTGCCGGTGTGGACGGCCGTCACCAGCGCGACTTCGCTCGCGCCATCGAACCGAACCAGGTCGCCGGTCCGGAAGACTGCGGCGTTGTCCATGATGAACGACGTCGCGCTGCTTATGGTGGCGATGCTGTCGGTGTTCGGCAGCAGCGAATCTTCGAGCCATTCATGGACGGTCGACCGAGCCGGCCGCGGCGCATCGCCGATGACGTCCAGCAGCGGGGTTTCGTGGGGCGAGTTGATGCTCACCAGGTCGGTGACGTCCTC
>JBQCCH010000222.1:0-8049 GCA_051962375.1 Tepidisphaeraceae bacterium | reverse complement strand
TCATCCGGCGTTAGAGGTCGATAGGGGGGCGACTCCGCACCGGCGATCCGCAGCTTGGGAAATCGCTGCAGCAATTTCTGCTGGAACAATGCCAATGTCTCGGGGCTCGCGCCATACAGGTAAATCGATAAGCCCTGTTGTTCGGCCGCCGCGCAAAGTTTGAGGGTGCAGGATGGGCCGTAGACCCGATCGGTGAGACCGGCCTTGTGAAAATGGTTCAAACACCAGCGAACCGGTTGGCCGTCCGGGCAGACTAGGTCGAATTCATTCAATCGACGACGAAATTCAGGATCGGACGCCGCCTCCACAATAATATTAGCCGGTGCGAAATCGACGATCGCGCGGCCGCCCGATCGCGCCACCTGCAACAGGTAGTCGACGACCTCGGCATAATGCGTCACGGAGACGTCAACCCCGAACAACCGCCGCTTGCCCGGCCGGTTGACCGGCCCAACCGGTCCCGCCGACACCGCGGCAGGCCCGGAAATCGGAGAATGATTGGGAAGCAGCGCGGATAAGCTCGTCATCATCAAACCCTGCAAAGTTTCAGTCGACGTTCATTTCTGGAGTCCGACCCTGGTCAATCCGAAGCGAACTTCGGACTCACCCATTATCGAGCCCCAGCCGGTTCCCCTTTAGTTCGTCAGCAAGACAAGTCGCCCATTCTCCCCCGCGCGGCTTGCCAGAATGTCGCGGCTGCGCGGGCGGCCCGGTTGCAAAACCGGAGCGAGCGAAATATATGAGGATTTCACAAGTCTGCACGAAAACCTGAAGCACCCCAGCCGATTTGCCCAGGAATCATGCCGATCCAGACGCTTCGGCCGGCATATTCGGCAAAGTTTGCCTAGCCCCATAAGGAAATAGGTAGAAGATTAGTTATGTGCCGGCCCCTCATCGCCGATGGTGCAATAGCGATCCGTCCAGCCGCCACATTTGTGTGATTCTCGTTGGCGGGACGTCAGGGCTAAGTTAGAACAATGAGCTCAAAAGGGCGAACGTGAACCACAGCAGAAACGAGATTTCGACGCGAGCTGACGCTCTTCCCGCCGCCGGCGCCAACGCGCCGATGCTGCACATCGCCAATCGGCCCGCGGTCCGCGATCAGGATTCCCTTGTGGAAATCATCTGGCGCCGCCGCCGTGTGGTAGCTGCATTCACGGCGATCTGCCTGCTCATCGCCGGCACTTACCTGGTCTTTGCCAAGCCGATCTACACCGCCAATTCGCGCCTCTATGTCGAACGCGGCGGACAGGGATTGCTCGCCAGCCGCGTGGACCGGGATACGACCGACAACAGCTCGTTTCTTTTCACGCAGCGCGAAGTCGTCGCCTCCACACCGGTCTTGGCCGTCGCCCTGGGCAAACCGGGCATGCTCGATCTCAAGACCTTCGCCGGCCAATCCAGCGCGTTCGCTTATCTGAAGAACAACCTGGACGTCGAAGTCGGCAAAAAAGATGAACTGATCACCGTCTCCTTTGATTCTCCGTATCCCGACGAAGCGACGAAGATTGTGGCCGCCGTCGTGGATGCGTATCGCTGGTTCCAGTCGTCCCAGCGCACCGTCTCTGCCTCGGGCGCTGCTGCCACGCTCAAGAACGAGAAGCACAAAGCCGAGGCGGAACTCGCCGACAAGACCAAGGCGATGCAAGCCTTTGCGGAACAGCACGATATTGTTGGCACCGCCGATGGTCGCAACACGCTCGGCGCGCAAACGCTCGCCAGCCTGGCGGCTTCGATCACGGCCGCCCACCTGGAGACGCTGAACGCCCGGGCGCGCCTCGATGACCTCAAGCACAGCACCGCCGGCGGCGAAGTTCACGACACGCTCCCCGCTGACGGCAGCCTGATCAACGCCGCCGAGGACCAGGCGACGATCCGCCAGGAACTTCTGCAAGCCCAGGCGACGCTCCAGACCCTGACGCGTCAATTCCTCCCGCAGCACCCGCTCGTGCAGGCGGCGCAGAAGCGAGTGGAAGCCCTGACTGCCGCAAACAACGCCGCCATCCAGGCTTACTACGACGCGGCCGCCATGCGCGAGGCCGACCTGAAGAATTTTTACGCCGCCGAACAACGCCGGCTCGTTGAGCAGGATGCTTATTCTGCCGAATACACTCGCATGGGCGCTGAAGTCTCGCGCATTGAGAAGTTGATCGACTCCCTCGACAACCGCATCCGGGAGCTGGATGTCACCGACGACGGCGCCATGGCGACCGTCAGCGTGCTGGAGCCGGCCCGCGCCGAGGATCACCCCACGGGCCCGAAAAAAGTGCGGACCTTGGCTTTCGGGCTGCTGGCCGGGCTCATGCTGGGCGCCTTGGCCGCCTGCGTGAGCGATCACCTGGACACGCGATTGACCTCAGCCTCCGAGATCAAGCATCACCTGGGCCTGCCCACGATGGCAATCATGCCCACCATGCCCACGGGGCTTTCACCGGTCGCGCGGGCGCTGCAGGTTTATCATGAGCCCGAATCGCCCTTGGCCGATGCGTGCCGGGCGCTGCGGACCACCATCCTGTTCGGTGCGTCGAATCATCGCGTCAAAACGATTCTGCTTGCCTCCCCCTCCAATGGCGACGGCCGAACGACGATCGCTTCCAATCTGGCGATCTCGCTGGCCCAGGTCGGCCGCAAGGTGTTGCTGATCGACGCCGATCTGCGATCGCCCATGCAGGATTGGATCTACGGCATCAAGGGCGACCGCGGCCTTTCGAACATTCTCATGGCCGGCTCGTTTAATCCGGCCCATGTCGCCGGCAATGTGCAGGACACGCTCGTGCCGAACCTCCAGGTCATGCCCAGCGGCGGCAAGACCTCCAATCCGGCTGAAATGTTCAACAGCAAAGCGCTGATGGACCTGCTCGACTGGGTTGCCGACGCCTATGACCATGTGATCATCGATACGCCGCCGAGCCGGGCGCATACCGATGCGCGAATCATCGCGTCGAGCTGCGATGTCACGTTGATGGTGCTCTGCCTCGGCAAGCACAACCGCAATGTGGCCGCCCAGACGCGGGACGATCTGATGAACGTCGGGGCCAATGTCCTGGGAGTCGTGCTGAACCAGGCGCCGAGCCCGATCAACTCTTCCTCGAGAGACGTGAACGATTGGAAAGCGCTCGATGCGGCGGATTCGCGTGGACGCGAACTTGTCGCCGCCCGGGCCGACGCAAGGGGCGTCGCTCAGCAAGTCAATCTCGCAAGTGCGCGGCCGCTGCTTTAGCGGCTGATGCTTCCCCTGTTGTAAATCCACCGGGCCGCGAATCGGATTCGCGACCTGACGGAAAATCGTCGGAGACGCGGTGCGCGATAAGCGCCGGGCGTGAGCAGTATGTCAACAGTTGTCCAGAACTTACCCGTCACGCCCGCACTGGCGAAGCCGTCCCGTGCAAAGTTCATGGGCAAAAATATCTGGGCGCTCGGCGATCAGATCCTGATTTCCGGATCGAACTTCGTCACGATGATCCTGCTGGCCCGGTCGTTGACCAAGGAAGGCTTCGGCTCGTTCACGCTCGCGTACTCCGTCCTGCTGCTGGCGAACATCCTGCAATCGACGCTCGTCACCCAGCCGCACAATGTGCTCGGCTCCGGTCACAGCGGCGACGCCTACCGACGCTTCACGTTCACGCTCGGCGTTTCGCAGATCGTGCTGGCGATCGTCGAAGCGTTGATCGCGGGAGCGGTTGCCGTGGTGGCGATGGCTCATCATCACTTCGAAGCGCCGTTGCTGCTCGCGCTGGTGCCGGCGATCGTGAGCTGGCAGGCCCAGGAATTTATCCGCCGCGTTTTGTATACGGAAAGCCGATACGGCGGCGCTTTCATCAATGACTGCATCAGCTACGGCGGGCAAACGCTCCTGATCATTGCATTGTGGTTTACGCAGGGCCTTACTGGTCCGCGGGCGATGTATGCGTTGGCCGGCACGTCGGTGGTGGCGGCGGCGGTGGGGCTCTGGCAGATTCGGCGCAGCCTGCTCCTCAGCATCGACTGGGCGACGATCTCCAAGAGCTGGAATTTCGGCAAATGGCTCACCGGCGGCGAGCTGCTCCAGTGGGCCTGTTCGCTCAACATGTATCTCTGGCTGAGCGCGGCCATCCTCGGTGTTGAAGCGTCGGGCGAACTCAAAGCCGCCCAGACGCTCTTCGGCCCGACGCGCATTCTCGCATTTTACTTGGGCAGCGTCCTGCCGATGCGGTTCGCCCGCGCCCTGGTCAATGGCGGCCATCGCGCCGTTCACGAACAGTTAATCGATGCGTCCAAACGCATCCTCCCGCTGCTCGGGGCGTATGCCGTGTTCGTCGCGATATTCTCCAAGCCCCTGCTCAGGCTCATGTACGGCCCGGAATTCGCGGGCAACGCCTGGGTGCTGGTGCTCTATTCGGGCGCAGCGTTCATCGAATACGTGCAGGTGATGTTTACCTCGGCGCTCGCCGCCAAGCACCTGACCCGAGCCATCTTCTACGGCCAACTGTGCGGCCTGGGCATCACCGGATTGCTCAGTTGGTGGATCATTCACCTCATGGGCGCCAGCGGCGCGCCGATGGCCCTGGGTCTGTCGGCCGGCATCATCACCGTGATGTTCTGGCGCTCCTACAAGAAAAGCATGATTATGGATACCGAAGAAACGACCGACGTCATCTCCGCCGCCGGCGCGGAAGCAGACGAGCGCCATCCTCCGGCGAATCCGCAGCAACAGCAGGCCCGCGTGCAACTGCTGCGGGAGGCCTTTGCGGCACTCAAGCGGAACAACGTTCCGTTCTGCGTCACGCACGGCTACGCCGAGTTGGACCAACGCGTCGATTCCGACGTCGACTGCGTCATCCCGCCCAGCTATCGGCCCGGGCAACTGGCGGCCATTTTGCGCTTCCAGCGCGCCGACGGCTCGATGCCGCAGACCGTCCAATGGTTCGCCGATCGGGCGCACTACATCGCCATCGCAGACGGCATGGGCCGGTCACCGGAAATGGTGCAGCTGCATGTCAGCCCTGATTTCGAATTGAACGGGCGCATCTTTTACACCGCCGACGAGATCATGAAGTCGGGCCGTCCCTACGGCGACTTCTATGTGCCGTCGGCCGAGATCGAATTTGCATGCATCCTGCTGAACCGGGCGACCAAAGGCTCGCTGAAAGAACAGCATCTGGACCGCCTGGCCACGCTGTACGGCGAGAATTCCTCGGCATGTGAGCAGGAAGTCCGCCGGTTCTGGAGCGCTTCGAATGCGGCGCTGGTAGTGGAACTCGCCCGCAATGGCGATTTTGCCGGCCTGCGTTCGGTGTTGAAGCACCTCGCCGCCGACGCGCATCGCCGCGCCGCCCGCCGCCAGGTCCCCGGCCTGCTCGCCCGCAAGACCGCCGCCGCCGGCCGCCGCGCCAGCCGCTGGCTGCGTCCCAAGGCCGGGTTCCATGTCGTCTTCCTCGGGCCGGACGGCGTGGGCAAATCCACGATCATCGAACACGTCCGCGAATCCATTTCGCCGGCGTTCCTGCGGACGACGTATCACACCTTCGCGCCGTCGCTGATCCCGCACAAATTCCAGCCGGAAAAGCCGACCCCGCACGCCTTGCCGCCGCGAACGTTCGCCGCTTCGCTGGTGAAGGCCGCCTGGTGGTCGGTCTGTTACACCGGCGGCTATCTCGCAACGATCCACGGGGAGCGTGCGCGGGGCGGATTCGCGATGAATCACCGCTACCTGCTCGATGCCATCGTCGATCCCAAGCGATATCGCTACTCGGGCCCGACCTGGCTGTTGCGCGCGATCTGGTTCATCGCTCCCAAGCCCGATCTGGTCGTCCTGCTGGACGCCCCGGCGGAAGTGATCCAGGCACGCAAGAAAGAAGTCGCTTTCGAAGAAACGGCCCGGCAGCGCAATGAGTATCGCGCGTTGTTGTCGGGCATGAAGTACGGACGAATCATCAATGCCGCCCGGCCGATCGACGAGGTCGTCGCCGAAGTGAACGGCATCATTCTGGGAATGCTCTCCGATCGCGTTTCCAAACGCGTCGGGGGAGGAACTTAAGTGACGCTCGCGCCCGCGCTAACGTGGATGCATCTTTTTCCGGCCGGCACTTCGCTGGAGTGTCGGAAGGTGCCGCAATGGTTCCGTGACCTGGTCCGGCCCACCGGACCCGCCGGCCAGCCCGGCCGTGCCCTGGTGTCGTTCGACGCCGACGCGCAATCCCTGCTCGCCGACGCCAATGGCGCCGATGGCATCGTCGCCGTGAATGGCCGCGGATTGTCTGAAGCCGCGCTGCACGCTGCCGGCTTTCCGTACGCCCGGCGATTCGCCGTCGTGCCCGATCTGGCCCGCGCGCGGTGGTTCATTCCGCTGGATTCGGCCGCCGTCGCGTCGGCGGGGTTTGCCCTGTATTCGCCCGCCAAGCTGACTGCACGATTGAAGCTCAAGGCCGTCCGACTGGCCGCACGAGCGGGATTCCGCGGCTGGTATCGGGACGAGGTCTGGGTCGCCGGCCGTCGCCAGCCGCCGTTGGAGCAGCTCGTCCGCCGCGTGTTGCCCAACCAGGAAATCCGCCTGGCCCTGTCGGCCGGCGCTCCGGAGCCGGCCAGGAACCGCAAGGCTTCGGTTGCCGTTCTCGGCGTCGACGGCGCGATGCTGGCATTCGCCAAGCTGCCCAGCTCCAAGTTGGCCAACCAACTGGTGCGCCAGGAAGCGGAAACATTGGCCGCGCTGGGCGAGCGTTTTCAGGGCGACGAATGCCCGGTTCCGCGCCTGCTGTATGCCGGCGATGGGGACGGGCACTACGCGCTGATCCAGGCGCCCCTGACCGGGAAGCCGACGTCCCCGCGCCTCACGCCGGCGCATCGCAAGTTCCTGGATCTGCTGCAATCGCCCGCCGATCAAAAGCCGGCTGCCGACTCAGCCTTTTTCAAATCGCTCCTGCAGCGGGTCGACGCCTTGGGCGACGCCGGCGCCGATTTGCGTCAGGTGCTAGGCCGGTGCGCTGCGGTCTTGGCGCGGACACGGGTGCCCCGCACGATCATCCACGGGGATTTTGCCCCTTGGAACATTCGCCTGAAAGCAGGCTGCGAGACCATCTCGGCCTTCGACTGGGAGTATGGAACGCTCGACGGGTTGCCGCTGATCGACGAATCGCACTTCGAGATCCAGGTCGGCCTGCTGTTGAATGATTGGCCGATCGAGAAGGCGGTGCGCGAGCTTGAATTGCGCGCCACTTCAGCCCGCGATTTTCCGGCCGACGCCGTCCGGGCGCTGCAGGCGGTTTATCTCATCGATTCGATCACCCGCTTAATTGAGGAAGGGTACGCAACGACCGATGAAATGATTGTCTGGTATCGCCAAGTCCTGCTCAAAGGGCCTGGCGCAGCCACGCATTGAAGCAGACAACTGATGAGCGTCGTCGAATCGACAATCTCCTTGCCAACGGCTACCGGCCCTCGCGACCACGTGGTGCGCGAGCCGGCCCGCGCACGTGTCGTCATCGCGACGTTAAATCGACCGGAGGGGGCGACCGGCGTTCATACGCACACGCGTTCGCTCTCCGCCGGATTGCGGGCGAAGGGGTTCGACTGCGACGTGGTCACCCCTTTTTCCGGAAGCCGGGTCTGGCTGCCGATCTTTGCGGTTCGACCGCTGGTGCTCAATCGGCTGAATCCCACCTGGGCGACGCTCTGGTATCGATCCTGGCATCAGGCCGCGCTGCGAGCGAACCTCTATCGCTCGCTGCGGGAACGACCGGTGCAGCAGATCATCGCACAATGCCCGCCCAGCGCGCGGGTGGCGATGGAGGTGCTGCAGCGGCTCGGCCTGCGGGACCGCGTGCCGGTGGCCATGGTGTGTCATTTCAATGGCAGCGAAGCGGGCGAATATCGCGACCAGGGCGTTTTGAAAGGGGCCGCATTCGATCGCGTCAATGCCGAAGAGGAGCAGACGCTTCGCGATGTCGATCGGGTGATCTACGTGTCGGCCTGGGCGCGCGACCTTGTCGAAAACGGGCGCGGCATCTCGACCCGCCAATCGTCGGTGGTCTGGAACGGGATCGACGACCGAACATCCACGCAATCGCCGATCAC
>JBQCCH010000221.1:0-2693 GCA_051962375.1 Tepidisphaeraceae bacterium | reverse complement strand
ATCGACATGACCGAGCACATGGAAACGGTCATCCAGAAATACCTGCGAAACGAATACGAAACGATCGATGAATACAACGCGCAGGCGGGCGAATTGGCGGAGCCGTACCGGTTCCTGGTGTTCGCCGACTTCCCGAGCGGCATTGAGGGCGAAGCGTGGCGTCGTCTGATGGCGATCGCCCGTTCGGGCGCGCGGTGCGGCGTGTACACGCTGATCCTGCGGGACACGCGTCAATCGCTCCCGGGCGATGTGATGATCGAAGACCTGGAAGCCACCTCGGCCGCCATCGTGCGGGAGGGGGGCAAATTTGTTTGGCGGGATGCGATCTACCAGCAGTTTCCGCTGACGCTCGATGTGCCGCCAGACGAAGAAACGCTGACGAAGATCGTCCACAAGGTCGGCCGCGCCGCGAAAGAGGCGAGCCGGGTGGAAGTGTCGTTCGACGCGATCGCGCCGAAGCCGCAGGAATTCTGGTCGATGTCGGCGGCAAGCGAATTGGCCGTGCCGGTGGGGCGGATGGGCGCGACGCGATTGCAATATTTCCGTTGCGGCCGCGGCATGGCGCAGCACTCGCTGGTGGCCGGCAAGACCGGTTCCGGTAAATCAACGCTGCTGCATGCCCTGATCACGAACCTGGCGATGTGGTATTCGCCGGACGAAGTGGAGTTCTACCTCATCGACTTTAAGAAGGGCGTTGAATTCAAGACCTACGCCGACTTCCAACTGCCGCACGCGCGGGCGATCGCGGTGGAATCCGACCGCGAATTTGGCTTGAGCGTGCTGCAGCGCATTGATGCGGAACTGGCGCGTCGCGGCGAAATGTTCCGCCGGGAAGGCGTGCAGGATCTGGGATCATACCGGAAGAATTCCGGCGGCAAGGTGCTGCCGCGCATCATGCTGATCATCGACGAATTCCAGGAATTCTTCACCGAAGACGATAAGGTCGGCCAGGACGCGCAGCTGCTGTTGGATCGTTTGGTTCGGCAAGGTCGTGCGTTCGGCATCCATGTGTTCCTGGGCTCGCAGACGATCGGCGGATCGGGCGGGCTGGCGCGGAGCACGATCAGCCAGATGGGCATTCGCATCGCGCTGCAGTGCTCGGAAGCCGACAGCCAGCTGATCCTCGGCGACAACAACGGCGCCGCCCGGCTCCTGTCGCGCCCCGGTGAGGCGATCTACAACGACGCCGGCGGCGCCGTGGAGAACAATTCGCCCTTCCAGGTGGCGTACCTGAACGACGATCGCAAGGAGCAATACCTGGCTGGCGTGAATGAGAAATTGAAACACGACGGCACGAAGCGGCCGGTCGTGCCGCCCTTGGTGTTCGAAGGCAATGCGCCGGCCGACCTGAAGAAGAACGCGCCGCTGATGAGCTTTATCGACAATCCGAAGCCGTCCGTCACGTCGCCGGTGGCGTGGATCGGCGATCCGGTCGCGATCAAGGATCCGACGTCGCTGGCGTTCCGTCGTCAGTCGGGAAGCAACGTGCTGATCATCGGCCAGGTGGACGAGCAGGCGATGGCGACGCTCGCGGCGACGGCGATTTCGCTGTCGGCACAGATGCCGAAGGATCGGCTGAGCTTTGTCCTGTTTGACGGGACGCCGAGCGATTCGATGCTCGCGGGCCGACTGCCCGCGATCATGGCGAAGCTGCCGAATGAGACGAAGGTCGTCGAATACCGCCAGACCGAAGAAGCGATCGGCGAGTTGACGGCCGAGTATGAACGGCGGCGTGATGACGCCGAGGGCAACTTCCCGTCGATTTTCGTCCTGTTCAACGGCCTGCAGCGTTATCGCAACCTGCGCAAGAGCGACGACGAGGGCTTCAGCTTCTCCATGAGCGATGAGCCGAAAAAAGCGTCGGCATCGAAGCAATTGGTGGACCTCATCCGCGAAGGGCCGAACTACGGCATTCACTTCATCTGCTGGTTCGACACGCTTGCGTCACAGGAGCGGACGTTCGAACGGGGCATCATGCGTGAGTTCGACAATCGCCTGCTGTTCCAGATGAGCGCGAACGACAGCAGCAACCTGATCGATTCGCCGGTGGCGAACAAGCTCGGCTTCTTCCGGGCATTGGCCTACAGCGAAGAGCAGGGCGTGATGGAGAAGTTCCGCCCGTACGGCCTGCCGCCGAAGGAATGGCTGGACGAAGTCTCGGAGAAGCTGGCGAAGCGGGAAGCGTAAGCCGGCGATTCCGGGTGTGGATTGCAGCGAATTCAAGAGGCGGAAGGCAGACTTCGGTTTGCCTTCCGCTTTTTGTTTTGTCCTGAAACCCTTCGGGCGTTAGCGCCTGTCAGGCGGCGACGCTCTTGATCTGGCTGAGGGAGGATTGTTGCGACTGAAGCTTGGCGAGCACGGTTTCCATGTTGTTGAACTGTTCCTGCAGGCGGGCTTTTTTGCTCGCGAGGATGGCGTTCAAATCGGAAATGCGGCTTTGGTATTGGGAGATGCGGTCGTCGAGGGTGTTGCTCTCGTTGGTGATCAGGCCGTCGACGGGATTGATGAGGCTGTTGAGCGACTGCTGCAGGTGGACGCCGATGCCGCCGCTTGCGCTGGCGACGGGGTCGATGCTGCTGAGTTGCTGGCCGGTGATCGAGCCGTCGGTTGCCGGCGCGGTCAGCCCCAGGCCGGCGAGAAATTGCGAGCCGTTGAGCTGGGTGAGCACGGTCGAACCGGCGCCGGTGGTCAGA
>JBQCCH010000220.1:0-6900 GCA_051962375.1 Tepidisphaeraceae bacterium | reverse complement strand
CGTCAGTGAGCCGTCACGCGCTCGGCAGTAAGCGAGCTCCGGAACCGGGATTGCTTCACCCAGCGCGCGGCAATTGCGATCGAAGATGTCGCGCGCGGTTTCGCGCAGCAGTGAGTGGCTGGCAACGGCGGTCATGCCTTTGTTATCGGACCGAAGGACGCCGAAACTTCAGTCGCTATAATCGGCCGCATGACTTTCACGAAGATGCACGGCATCGGCAACGACTACGTCTACGTCAACGGCTTCACCGAACAGGTGGCCGACCCGGCGGCGATGGCGCGGGCGGTGTCGGACCGCCATTTTGCGATCGGCGGCGACGGCCTGATCCTGATCCTGCCTTCCGACAAGGCCGACGTCCGCATGCGCATGTTCAACGCCGACGGCAGCGAATCAGAAATGTGCGGCAACGGCGTGCGCTGCGTGGCCAAGTACGCGTTTGATCACGGTCTCACCCGCAACAACCCCATGCGCGTCGAAACCGGCCGCGGCGTGCTGTCGATCGCCGTCGAGGTGGTCGACGGCAAGGTCCGCCAGGCGACCGTGGACATGGGCGAACCGATTCTGGAATTGGAAAAAATTCCCGTTCAGCAGGCGGCCCTCGGGCGAAATGCCGCGATCGTGGCGCGCGGCGAGCATGAATATGAGCTGGCGATCAAGGCGCATGATCCCCACACGCTGACCACCTTCGTGAGCATGGGCAACCCGCACGCGGTGCTGTTCGTGCCGGATGTCGCCAAAATTCCGCTGAGCGACATCGGGCCGATCGTCGAAAATTACCCGGCATTCCCGCGGCGGATCAACGCTCACTGGGTGCAGGTGGTCTCCCGCGGCGAAGTGATCATGCGCACGTGGGAACGGGGCAGCGGCATCACGCTGGCGTGCGGAACGGGGGCGTGTGCCGTCGCGGTCGCGGGTGTCCTGACGGGCCGAACCGATCGAAAGATTCTCGCCCACCTGCCCGGCGGGGACCTGACGCTCGAATGGAAAGCTGCAGACAACCACGTCTACATGACCGGGCCGGCAACGGAAGTGTTCACCGGCACCTGGAACGGTTGACCTACAGCAACTGTCGCGCGCGGATGACGGCCCACTCGGTCGCCCGGTCGAGAAAGCGTCGCTTGCCCCACGCTTGTCGATCGACGCGCTTCGCGTATTTGATGTCGTGGTCGAACAACAGGCTGAGCTGGTCCGCAAACGCCCGGTTGCGAATGACCGCGGAAATTTCGCAATTGAACTCGATGCTCCGGTAATCCAGGTTTGTCGAACCGACGATGGCAATGTCATCCACGAGCAGCGTCTTGGCGTGCAGGATCACGAATTGCCGCTCGTACACTTCCACGCCGTGGCAAAAGAGCCGGTCGTAGAACGCCCGGGCCGCGGTGACCATCAGGCGCACGTCGCTTTTGGCGCCGAACATGAGCTGCACTTTTACGCCCCGGCCGGCGGCGTCGCAGAGTTCGCGGATCAGCTCATCATCCGGAGCGAAGTATGCCATCGTCATGCGGATGCGCTTGCGTGCCCCGCGCAAAAGTCCGTAGAGCAGCGGCCGCAGTGGGCTGGCGAGGGTGGGAACGGTCGCGATCACGCCCAGGCTGTCGGCGTTGAGGATGGTGTCGAGCGTCTGGGTCGGGTGGACAAGATCGGATCGCGCCCGACCGATGCGGTTTCCCTTCGGCGAGCGGGGCGGGCGAATCCCGTTCGTATAGCCGGCCCGATCGATGCGTCCCCCCTTGTGCACGTAGTTCCACGTGCGTGCGAACGACGCCACGAAGTACCGCGACGCCGGCCCGCGAACCCCGATGGCGGTGTCGCGCCACAGCTGCACGGGTTTAAGGTCATTGGGCGCGACCCATGAACCGGCGTAGGCGTCGGCGATGTTCAGCCCGCCGATGCCCGCGTAGTTTTGATCAACGGCGATGATCTTGCGGTGATCGCGATTGAAAGGCCGCCAGCTGAAGCGGCAATCCCACGGACGGATCGGGTGAAATTCCGCCACGCGCACGCCTGCGCGGCGGAGTTCGTCGAACATGACGCGGTCAGTGCCCCCCAGCGTTCCGAAGCTGTCGTAGATGCAGAAGACCTTGACGCCTTTGCGCGCCTTGGCCATCAGCAGGTCGGCGAACGCGCGGCCGGTGGCGTCATTGGCCCAGGTGTAAAATTCGAAGCAGACGCGGGTCTTGGCATCTTCGATCGCATTGAACGCGCGCTTCAGCGATTCGCCGTCTTTCCAGAGCCTCACCGTCGAACCGTCCGCCAGCGTCACGGGGGGAAGGTCGTGCCATCCGTCGTCGGTATGCCCGGGCGCGACGTTCACGCCGACTTCGTTTTTCTTCAGCAGATTCCGCAGGATGCGCTTCGGCCCGCGCGGGCGCGGACCGCGGGGGCGGGAGCCGAAGAGTTTGTCGCCGAAGGATCCGCTCATCGTGTGGGTCCGGAATGATAGCCGCTCGTCGATAACTGTGCCCGATGCTCTATACTCTTTTCATGCAACTGACTCGCGACCAAGTTCTCGCCGCCTTGCGGCAGGTGAAAGACCCGGAACTGCACAAAGACATCGTCACGCTCAATCGCGTGCGCGATCTCGTCGTCGAAGGCGCCAGCGTCAGCATGACGGTGAGCCTCACGCCTACATTTTCGTCCAAAGAGGCGCTCGAACACGAGATCAAGGCGTCGCTGGCGGGCATCGGCGTGGAGCGATTGGCGCTGAGCCTGAGCGCTCCGGCGCAATCGAGCGCCGGCGCGGCCGCGGCGGGATCGCAAAAAAATCTGCCGCAGGTGCGCAATGTGATTGCCGTCGGTGCGGGCAAAGGCGGGGTTGGCAAGAGCACGATATCGGTCAACCTGGCGATCGGCCTGGCGCGCAAAGGCGCGCGGGTCGGCCTGATGGACGGCGACATCTACGGCCCCAGCATCCCCACGATGCTCGGCATCCGCGGCGTGACGCCGAATGTCAGCGGCAACAAAATCCTCCCGCATCATGTACACGGCATTCACGCGGTGACCATCGGCAGCCTGGTGGAGCAGGACAAGCCCCTGATCTGGCGCGGCCCCATGGCGCACGGCGCGTTCAAGCAACTGCTGCTGGACAACACCGAATGGCCGGAACTGGATTACCTGATTGTCGACCTCCCGCCCGGCACCGGCGATGTGCCCTTGACGCTTTGCCAATTGCTGGGGCTCACCGGAGCGGTCGTTGTCGCGACGCCCCAGCAGGTCGCCCTTGATGACGCCGTGCGTGCGGTCCGCAAGTTCCAGCAGCTGAACGCCCCGATCCTGGGCCTGGTTGAAAACATGGCCGGCGAGATTTTCGGTCGCGGCGGAACCGAGCGAGCGGCTTCGGAATTGGGCTTGCCGTTCCTCGGGCGGCTGGACCTGTTTTCGGCGCTGCGCGTGAACGCCGACGCGGGCCGGCCGCATGCGAATTTTGAGGGCGACCCCGCGCTCAAGGCCGCCCTGGAATCGATCGTCGATCGACTCACCGAAGCGGTGGCCCTGCGGAACCTCACGTCGGCGCCGACGCTTGAAATCGTCTGACGGCACCTCGGGACGCGGGATCGACTCGAAAAATCCGCGTCCTGATGGGTACAATCGGCCTGCGGGGGACGAACCCCGCGGGGCACCAGCGACGATCCCATGCCGAACCTGTTGGCCGTTTTCAATTTCGGCGCTTACGCGATCCACCTGCGTTACCTGACCTTCACGCAGGCGGCCGGATTGTTTGCCGTGCTGGCGGGGCTTGCGATTTTCATGGGGTATCGCGCCCTTCGCTGGCTCGGCCCCGGGCGGCAATGGACGATTATCGGCTTTCGCGTGGGGCTGCTGTATCTGCTGGTGATGCTCCTCGCCGGCGCCGAGGCCGTGCGCTCCAGCCATGATCTTGAGGTCGTGGTGCTGCGCGACGTGTCGGCGTCGACCGATGCCGTGCAGCTCCCGGCCAAGCAGACGGTCGAAGAAGCCGCCGACGCCGCCCTGCGCAAGTCCACCCAAGACAAGCCCCCGGCCGATCGCATTGGGCAGGTGGCGTTCGATGCCCAGGCCCGCGTGGAATCGCTCCCGCAGGAGCAATTGCATCTGGACGCCCGCTCGATTCGCGACCCCGAAGGCGGCACCGACATCGCGGCCGCGTTGCGATTGGGGCTCGCATGTTTTCGGGGCGACGCGATGAAGCGGCTGGTGTTGATGTCTGACGGCAACGCCACGCAGGGCGATCTCGACACCGCACTCGACACCGCCGCCGCCGCCCATGTGCCGGTGGATGTCGTCCCGCTCGATTATGCGATCGCCGATGAAGTCATGATCGATCGGTTCGTCGCGCCGGTGTGGCGTCGCCAGGGAGAGCCGTTTCATCTGGACGTCGTGCTCCGATCGTCCGGCACGCGCCCGGTGCGCGGGCGGCTGTCGGTCACCCACCAGGGCATCCCGATCGACCTCGACCCCGATCAGCCCGGCATCCAGGGATCGATGGCGGTCACGCTCCACAGCGGCACGAACGTGGTCCATGTGACGATTCCTCCCACGCAATCCGACGGCCTGCAGCGATTTCGAGCCCATTTCGATGTCGACGGCCCCGGCGACACGCTACCCGGCAACAACTCGGCCGAAGCCTTCACGTTTGTCCGCGGTCGGGGTCGCGTGCTTTACGTCGACAACTACCCGCCCGGCGAAGGCGACGACCTGCTCCGCGCCCTGCGCGGCGATGGCGTCGGCATTCGCGATGAGGACCGGATCCTTCCTTCGCAATTTCCGACTCAACTGATCGACCTGCAGTCGTACGATGCGGTCATCCTGGCCAATGTCCCTCACGGGCCGGGCGGCCTGCAGGAGCAGCAGGCGCAACTGCTCGCCCGCTACGTGCGCGACACCGGCGGCGGCCTGCTCGATATCGGCGGGCCCGATGCGCTCGGCGCCGGCGGCTGGCAGGGGAGTGAGCTGGAAAAAGTCCTCCCCGTGAATCTTGATGTCCCCTCCGAACGCGCCTTGCCCGCCGGGGCGCTGATGATTGTCATTGACCATTCCGGCTCCATGGGCGATCGGCTTTCCACCGGCAACGCGCTCAAGATGCAGGCCGCCGATGAGGCCGCGGTCCTGGCCGTCAAAACCATGATGCCCGGCGATTACCTGGGCGTGCTCGCCTTCGACAGCCAACCCACCTGGATCGTCCCGCTGACCAACAACTATTCGGTCAACAGCGCCGTGAATTCCATCCGCCAGATCGGCCCGGCGGGGGGGACCGACATTTTTCCCGCTCTCGAACAAGCCGCCAACGCCGTCATCGATCTGCCCGCACACGCCGCCGCCGTCCGTCACGTCATCCTGCTCACCGACGGCCAAAGTCCCCCCGGCGATTACCCCAGCCTCATCGCCCGCATGCGCGCCGCCAAGGTCACGCTCTCCACCATCGCCGTCGGCGCCGATGCGGACAAAAATCTGCTCGACATGCTCGCCAAAGCGGGCGGCGGGCATATGTACGTCGTCGACGACCCGAAAAAATTGACCCAGGTCTTCATCCGCGAAGCCCGCACCATCCGCCGTTCGCTCATCCAGGAACCGCCCGGCGGCATCGGCATCGCACAAACCCCCGCCGCCACCGAACTGCTCCCCGGGCTCGTCGGCCAAGCGTTGCCCAAGCTCAGCGGCATGGTCCTCAGTTCCCGAAAACCCGATCCCCAGGTGCAGGACGAACTCGTCGCCGCCAACAAGTTCAAGGACCCCATCCTCTCCTCCTGGCAAATCGGGCTCGGCCGCGTCGCCGTTTTCACTGGCGATGCCACTCGCCGTTGGTCCGCCGGCTGGATCGCGTCGGGTCAGTTCGAAAAATTCTGGACCCAACTGCTCCGCGGCGTCAGCCGTGCCCCCATGAGCGGGGATTTTGACGTGCAAACCGTTCGCGATGGCAACCAGACCAAGCTCATCGTCGAAGCCCTCGCCGATCGCGGCGCCATGAACGGCCTGACCATCGCGGGCACCGTCGCCGGGCCGAATGCCGATCGTGAGCCCGTTCCCGTCCACCTCTGCCAACACGGCCCCGGCCTTTTTGAGGCCACAGTCAACACCCCCGACGCTGGCACCTACGTCACCGCCCTGCAGTACCAGGGTCCCGCCGGCGAGCGGGGCACGCTGCTGGCCGGCCTCAGTGCCGTCGATGCCCCGGAGCGCCGCGATCTCACCAGCGATGATGCCCGGCTCATCGCCATCGCCCGACGCACCGGCGGCCGCGTGCTGTCGCCCCTGGGGAGTGCCGAATCCTACGACCTGTTCGATCGCACCGGCCTGGAGCCCGCCCAGGCGTTTTTGCCCCTCACGCCCTACCTGCTGCCGCTCGCCATCGCGATGCTCCTGCTCGATGTCGCGGTCCGCCGTCTGCAGATCGATCGGCCCGCCCTGGCCGCCCTCGGGTCGCGGCTGGCGAACCTTGTCCGCGGCTTCACCGTCCCCGGCCCCGCGCGCTCCACCGATGCCCTGGGCGCGCTTCGCAAGGTTCGAGAACGCACCGAACCCACCGACCGCCAAACCTCCCCGCCCCCCGCGTTCGATCTGGCGAGCCTCGAACAAAATCGTTCCAGACCCCATCGTCCGGGCGCTTCCGGTCCTTCGATCACCGCGGGGGCGCCCAAGCCGGTCGTCGTTCGCCAATCCCCACCCGCCGCCAAACCCACCGCCCCGCAACCCGGGCTCGGCGGGCTGCTCGAAGCCAAACGCCGCGCCCAGCAAAAGATGAAACAGCAAACCGACGACCCGGCCTAAGTCGCCGAAATCACCGCTCGGCCGTTCCTGCCATTTTGTTTTTCGCTTTTTTCCCTAACCCCCGGCCCGGCCTCGGCCCAACCCCGTTTTGAACCGCGCGCCAGTGCGACGGCCCTTGCCCAGACCGCCACGCCACTTATCGCACGCATGAAACCC
>JBQCCH010000219.1:0-12355 GCA_051962375.1 Tepidisphaeraceae bacterium | reverse complement strand
CCCCTTGATGACCACGCCCGATATCCTCAACACCATCGAAACGCACCGCGGCAAAACCCTCGGCCACAAAATCACCGGCGCCGGCGGCGGCGGGTACGTGGTGTTCTTCAGCGAACAACCGATCGAAGGGGCACAGCGTGTGCGGATTCGGACGGAAGATTAGCGTCTTCAGATAAGGCAGGGTGATGTCCGAAACTCCAGGTCCCATGGCACCAACCATCCTTGAGCGGCCGCGCAAGAGGGGATTTTCATTCCCGTTTCTCGCGATTATTGGCGCCTTGCTTTGCGGTGGGGCGGTGATGGCGGTGCGGGGCAATGGGATTTCGCCAGCTTTATATTTCTTATTCGCCGTCTTGGCGTTGCCACTGCTGGCGCGGACCATCGGCCGTCGTTCTCGACGATCCAAAATCGCGGAATTGCTGAGTCTTTTGGCAGGCGCCGTTTGCTGTAGCGGGGTTGCCTATATCACGGCTCACCCCTCACCCCGAGCAGTCTTTCAGCACGTCTTTGATCAGCCGCCATCCACGGGGGTGTCCGATCTTTGGGGCCAGAAACAGTGGTACGACGGTCGTGTGTGGCTCGTGTCTTTCCAAATCAATGATGCCGAATTCGCGCGCTTGATGGCGGAGACGAATCTGAAGCCTGACGAGATGGCGGCCGATCTAACGCAAGCGCAAGAGAACACCCGAGCATGGGCGGCAATTCACATGTGGTCCCAACTCGCCTACGGCGTATGGCCGATTGATCCGCCCGCACGCCGATCGGCGAATTTCACTCGCGACGATGATCCAGCCGGCACAAGTGGAGACGTGCGGCTAGTGAACGTGTACCGCGATCTGGATACGGGCCGTGTTTGGGCGGTCAGGATCGATTAGCGAAAAGTTTGTTGTACGCCGGGCGAGTGCCACTTGATCGCCGTGTGCCTCTTGATCCCATGGATCAATACACCCGCTCCGGCGGGGCGTCCGCGTGGGCTTCGAAGAAGGCGATCGTCTTCTTCAAACCCTCTTCGAGCGACGTCTTCGCGACCCAGCCCATCTCCTTTTTCGCCCGGCTGACGTCGAGGCAGCGGCGGGGTTGGCCGTCGGGTTTGCTCGGGTCCCAGACGATCTTTCCCGTAAACCCGCTCAGCTTGGCGACGAGTTCGGTCAGGTCCTTGATCGTGATTTCCCGGCCGGAGCCGAGGTTCATCGGTTCGGGGCTGTCGTAATTCAACAACGCTTCGACCAAGCCTTCGGCGCAGTCTTCGGCGTACAGAAATTCACGACTGGCCGAGCCGGTGCCCCAGGCAGTGATGTGGTCGGCCTTGTTCTTTCGTGCTTCGACGCACTTGCGGATCAGGGCCGGGATCACATGGCTGCTGTGCGGGTGGAAGTTGTCGCGCGGCCCATACAGGTTGACCGGCAGCAGGTAGATCGCGTTCAGCCCGTACTGCTGGCGGTAGGCCTGGCACATCACCAGCAGCGCTTTTTTGGCCACGCCGTACGGGGCGTTCGTTTCTTCGGGATAACCGTTCCAGAGTTCGTCTTCGCGGAAGGGGATCGGCGTAAATTTCGGGTACGCGCAGATCGTGCCAGTTTGCACGAACTTCTTGAGCTTGTTCCGCCGGGCGTGCTCGATCAGGTGCATGCCCATGGCCATGTTCGCGTAAAAGAACCGGCCCGGATTGTCGCGATTTGCCCCGATCCCGCCCACTTCAGCGGCCAGGTGAAGGATCGCATCCGGCTTGAAGTCGTTGTAGCACTTGATGACGGCCGATTCTTCGGTCAGGTCGTAATCGGCGCGACGGGGAATCACCAGGTTGTTAAACCCGCGCTGCCGCAACTGTTCCTGCACAAAGCTGCCCAGAAACCCGGCGCCGCCGGTGATGAGAATCGTATCGGTGGGGGAGATCATAAATTTGCGCCAGAAATGAAGTCAGAAGCAGGACGCAAGCAGTCGATTGACGGACTCCCTGCGGTCTGCTTCTTGCTTCTCGATGCGTGATTCTGAGTTATTTCCGTTTCGCCAGGTAGGCTTCTTTCCTGGCCAGTTCCAGGTCGGATTCGATCATCATCTTCGCCAGCTGCTGCATGGTCACTTTCGGCTTCCAGCCCAGTTTTTGCTTGGCCTTGGTGGGATCGCCCAGGAGCAGGTCCACTTCCGTCGGCCGCAGGTAGCGCGGGTCGGTTTCGACGTAATCATGCCAATCGAGGTCGAGGTGCTTGAAGACTTCATCCAGGAACTGGCGCACGCTGTAAGTTTCGCCGGTTGCGATGACGAAATCCTCAGCCTTGTCCTGCTGGAGCATCAGCCACATCGCTTCGACGTAATCGCCGGCGAAGCCCCAGTCGCGCTTGGCATCCAGGTTGCCCAGGTACAGCTTCTTTTGCAGACCTTCCTTGATCCGGCCGGCGGCGCGGGTGATTTTGCGGGTGACGAATGTCTCGCCTCGGCGCGGACTTTCGTGATTGAACAGAATGCCGTTGCAGGCGTAGAGATCATACGCCTCGCGGTAATTCAGCGTTTGCCAGAAGCTGTAGACCTTCGCACAGGCGTAAGGGCTGCGCGGGTAGAAGGGCGTCGTCTCCTTCTGCGGCGTTTCGATGACCTTCCCGAACATTTCCGAACTGCTGGCCTGATAAAAGCGCGTCTGCTTGCCCGTGGTGCTCTGCAGATCGCGAATGCCTTCCAGGAAGCTCATCGTGCCCAGCGCGTCGACCTGCACGGTGTAGACCGGCTGATCAAAGCTGACGCGAACGTGCGATTGAGCGCCAAGGTTGTAGATTTCGTCCGGCTTCACACGGGTGAGCACTTCGCGCAAGCCCGTGCCGTCGACCAAGTCTCCAAAATGCAGGAAGAGCTTGGCGGCTGGGTCGTGGGGATCGCGGTAGAGGTGGTCGATGCGCTCGGTATTGAAAGAGCTGCTTCGACGAATCAGCCCATGAACTTCGTACCCCTTGCTCAACAACAGTTCGGCCAGGTAAGACCCATCCTGTCCGGTAATGCCGGTAATCAGTGCAACCTTGGATGCCATATATGGTTTGATCGTCGGCTAAATGAGGGACCGACTCAAATTTTCCAGAAGTTTCATGTTCCCAATCGAATCGGCCGCGCTGACGAACGGAGGCCTGGCGCCGCGAACCACGTCGGCAAACGCATCGGCTTCAATCGCGTAAACGTCGCGGGCTTCAGGGATATCGATCTTTTCGATCGGCGGGCGGACCGCGGTTGCGCCGTCCTGCTTGGGGGGCGTCTGCCGCTCGATCGTGAACGTCCCACCGCCGGCAGGGGGCTTCCAGGGGACCGGGATCGTGATCCACCCCTCTTCCCCGCAAATATCCGCCGAGTTATCGGCCTGCGTGTTCATTCCGCAGGTGAAGCTGCTCAACACCCCGCCCGGGAATTTCAGCGACCCGCTGACCAGCACATCGACGCCGTTGACCAACTCCGCGCCGACAATCTTCGCCTCGACCGGTTCGCCCCTCGCGATCAGCCGTGCAAAACTCAGGCAATAACAGCCGATGTCCATCATCGCGCCGCCGGCCAAAGACCGGTCGAAGCGGATGTTGCCGTCGATCTTTTTCGTGCGGTAGCAAAAACTGGTGCGAATGAGCTTGATCCGCCCGATCGCGCCGGATCGGACGGCCTCAACCACCGCGAGCGTTTGCGGATGCGCCCGGTACATAAACGCCTCCACCAGCACGCGGCTGTGCGTGTGGGCGACGTCGAACATTTCCTCAACTTCCGCGGCGGTGACGCTGATCGGCTTTTCGCACAGCACGTGTTTGCCGGCCCGCAGCGCCTTGATCGTCCAGGCGTGGTGCATCGTGTTCGGCAGCGAAACGTAGATCGCATCGCAATCGCGATCGGCCAGCAGCGCGTCGTAATCGCCGTGCGCGGTCGGAACCTGAAACTGCCCGGCAAACGCCCGGGCGGAATCGATCGACCGCGATCCCACGGCCGCCAGCACGCCCGATTCAGATTGCCTCACACCGTTGGCGAACTGTCTTGCGATATTGCCCGTGCCGAGAATGCCCCAACGCAATGTCATGGGCTCGACGATACCGCTGAGCGGCGGCTTTCGCGATGGAAAAACGTTGTGGTACATTTCGCACGTCCGAAGCCGTACCGAGAGTTCGATTTGGGAGACGATTGATGGCCGACACGCAGCACTGGTTGGATCGAGCGGGCAGCTCGCTGATGCAGAATTATGGTCGTTCGCCGGTGGTGATGGTGCGCGGCGAGGGCGCTCACGTCTACGACGGCGAGGGCCGAGCTTATCTGGATTTGTTCGCGGGATTCGGCGGATGCGTGCTGGGGCACTGCCACCCCGACCTGGTCAAGGCCGCCACCGAACAGGCCGGCCGTCTCTGGCACGTCGGCAACGCGCTGTACACCACGCCACAGATCGAGTTCGCCGAGCGGCTGAAGCACACCGCGTTTGATGGCCGAGCCTTCTTCTGCCACAGCGGGCTCGAAGCGAACGAAGCGGCAATCAAGCTCGCGCGCTTGCGCGGATTGCAGAACGGCGGCAAACGCTGGAAGACAATTTCGCTTCTGAAAAGCTTCCACGGCCGATCGCTCGCGATGATCGCCGCCACCGGCAATCCCGCCGTCAAGGAAGGATTCGGCCCCGCGGTGCCCGGCTTCACGAACGTGGACGGCCAGAATTTCGACGCCATCCGCGCCGCCGTCGACGACGAAACCTGCTGCATCATCATGGAGCCGATCCAGGGTGAAGGGGGCATCAATTTCTATCCGCCGGGCCATCTCGCCAAGATTCGTCAGCTTTGCGACGAAAAAGGGCTCACGCTGATCTTCGACGAAGTCTGGACAGGCTGCGGCCGAACGGGCCGGTGGTTCGCCCACCAGTTCACGGACGTGAAGCCCGACATCATGACGCTGGGCAAAGCGGTGGGGGGCGGCTTGCCCGTCGGCGTGATGTTCGCCCGCCCGGAATTGGCCGCGTTGCTGACGCCCGGCAAGCACGGGTGCACGCTGGGCGGCAATCCGATCTGCATGGCGGTTGCCAAAACGATTTTCGACGTCATCGAGCGCGACCAACTCCTCGGCCATGCCTTGGCGTTGGGCGAACATGCGATCGCCCGCTTCAAGCAGGACGAACGGCTCAAAGGCAAAGTCGCCGACGTGCGCGGGCAGGGCCTGTTCCTGGGCATCGAGTTGAAAGCCGAGCCCAAAGACTTTGCCGCCAAGTCGCTGGCGAAAGGGCTTATCACGAATCTGACCAGCCGCACCGTCATCCGCCTGGCGCCGCCGATCAATATCCCGACCAAGCTGTGGGATGAGGGGATTGACCGCGTGGTCGACCTCATCGCGACGCTGTAAGGGACCAACAGGCCCGGCCGATGATGGGGATCGTTCGACACAAGTTCGCGGTGGTATGCGGTGGGGCAGTGCTGGCCGTCGCCGGATGCGCCGCGCCACCGCCGCCCGCCGCGACCCAGCCGGCGGCGGCCATCGACAATTTTCGCCAGGCGTATCGACCCTACATCCCGGCCAGCCAGCCCGCGGCCCCGGTGACCGAGCAACTGCCCAAATCGCCGCGCGATGCCCAGCCCGCGGTGACGCTTCGGTACACGGTCGAAATCTGGGAAATCCTCATGCCGCGCGACAGCGTGACCACGAATGAAGCCTTCTGGAAACGCGTCAACGAGCAGGCCCTGGACCTGCCGACCTATGACCTGTTGTTCAAGAACGGCATCCGCGTCGGGGAGATGCCGATGACGGATGTCGACACCATTCGCCAACTGATCGAAGACCGCAAAGGCACGCGTACGATCATCCAGGGCACGCAGGGCCGGCAGGTGGAGATTCCGATTCGCGACAACGTGGCGAACCAGAACATCTTTTACCTCGATCACACGAATTCGCTCGTGGGGCGGTCGTACGAACATTGCGACGACCTGCTCTACTTTTCTTTCGAGGCCACGCCGCGCGAGCCGGACCGCATCCGCATCGCGCTGACGCCGACTGTGCGGGCCCGCGAAAAACGGCTGCAGTATTCGATCGTCCCGGGGTCACCCGATCGCGAATTCCGCGAAGTGGTCGACGAATCGCACTACGACGCCACCATCCAGGCCGACCTGCCGCTGCGGAACATCATGGTGATCGCGCCTTCGGTCGAAGCCCGCTGGCCGACGTCGCTGGGGGCGAATTTCTGGCTGAGCTCAACGCCCAGCGAGCAGCGGGAGCGGCTGATGGTGATCATCCCCCACGCCTACGAGCGGGCCGAGTAGCCGGCGTGGCTCAACGCGTGGCTTCCCGAACGAAAGCAGCCATCTTCTCCGCGGATTTTTTCCCGAATTCCGCCTCAATGCCGCTGCTGACGTCCACCGCGTACGGCCTCAACCGCCGCACGACGCCGCCGACATTGTCCGGCGTCAGCCCGCCGGAGATCACCACCGGCGGCAACCCCGCGAACGCGCCGGCCTTCGTCAGTTGCTCAATCCGGTCAAAATCATTCGCCACGCCAGTCCCGCCTGCATGGCCCGCGACGGGCGTTTCCAGGAGAAGGGCGACCAGATTTCCGCATCGGCCGGACGCCAGGATCGATCGCCATTCCGCGAGGCGGGCCGTGATCTGGTCATCGACGCGGATTACCTTGATCACTCGCAACGGCGCCACCGCCGCAATGTCGGCCGGGGATTCATTGCCGTGGAACTGCACCGTGTTCAAGCCCAGGGTGTGCGCCAGGTAAAGCGCCGTCGTCGGCGGGGCGTCGACCATCACGCCCACCGGCGCAACATACGGCGGCAGTGCGTTAAAGATGGCGGCGGCGATGTCTAAGTCGATTTTCCGACGAGCGTTAGCGTGCAGCACCATCCCCACGGCGTCGGCGCCCGAGTCGGCGGCTTGCCGGGCGTCATCCGGGGTCATCATGCCGCAAAGTTTGGTCCGCACGCGGGGCATCCGCCCACTTTACGCACTGCGTCGCCCCGCGTCGACGGCCCGACCTCCCCCGAGCCGTTGGCCGGCCTTGCCAACTCGCGCTTGAACAAAACGCTCAGCCCGGTAAACTGTGCGGCTCGCCCGTTCGCGCGGGCGGGTGGATGGATTGCGTACGTAACAAGGATTCGAACAATGATTAAGGTTAAACTCCGCGGCAACGAAACGGCCGAGCAGATGATCAAGCGCTTCAAGAAGGCCTGCGAAAAAGAAGGCCTCACCAAAGACATGAAGCGCGTCGCCTATTACGAAAAGCCCAGCGAAAAGCGCCGCCGCAAGGTCCGCAAGGGTCCGCCGCTCGCGAGCTTCCGTCCCGGCAGCCGCTAACACCTTCGGGTGATTGACGTTAAACTGTCCCGGCAGTTCCCCGAAGGAAACGAGGGTTGTCGTGAGCGATGCCGCAGTATTCACAGAGAATCTGAGTAAAGTTTACAAGGATTTCTGGGGCCGCGATAAAGTGCGCGCCTTGGAGGGCCTTAACCTGACCATCAACCGGGGTGAGGTCTTCGGCCTCCTCGGGCCGAATGGGTCGGGCAAATCCACCACCATCAAGCTGCTGCTGGGACTGATCTTCCCGACCGGCGGCCGCGCCGAAATTCTCGGCCAGCCGTGCGGAAGCACCGAGATCAACCGGCGCATCGGCTTCCTGCCGGAAGAGTCGTACCTCTACCGCTTCCTCAACGGCGAAGAGACGCTCTACTTCTACGGCCGGCTCTTCAAAATTCCGCACCGCGATCTCAAAAAGCGCGTGCCCCTGCTCCTGGATACCGTCGGCCTTGATGAAAAGGCCCGCAAGCGCAAGCTTCGCGAATATTCCAAGGGCATGGCGCGTCGAATCGGTCTGGCGCAAGCGCTGATCAATGATCCGGAACTGGTTCTGCTCGACGAACCGACCACCGGGCTGGATCCGATCGGCACGCGCGAGATGAAAGACCTGATCGTCTCGTTAAAAGAGCAGGGCAAAACCGTCATTCTCTGCAGCCACCTGTTGGCGGACGTGCAGGACGTGTGCGAGCGGATCACCATCCTCTTCCGCGGCCGCATGCAGACGCTCGGACACGTTAAGGATTTGGTGCAGGTGCGGGACATCACGCAAGTCGAATCGCGCGGCCTGACACCCGCTCAGATCGAAGAACTGCGGACATTCGTCAGCCGCTTCGGCGCACAGACGGCGATCACGCACCCGACAACGACGCTGGAAGACCTGTTCATCAAGATCGTTCGCGATCAAACGGGCGGCTCCGGGTCGTACACGAGCAGTGACGCTTAAGGAGTGTTGAGTCGTCAGGCCGGCGAGTCGTTGAGTCACGCATCGCGTCGACGCAACGTTTGATCGGCTTACGCACTCAACAATTTGCATGTCGAACGCATCCGAAATGCTTGCCGTTGCTTTGCCGCCTGTGGTCGATGCCAACCTTCGCTGGTTCGTGTCGGGGTTGATCGTTGTGCTGGGGCTGTTCGTTTACGGCTTTCGCGATCTCTTGCGGACGAGCCTGGGCCGGATCTGGGCGATCAGCGGGGTCTGCTTCCGCGACGCCATCCGGCGCAAAGTGCTTTGGATCACGCCGCTGGCAATGCTCGGAATCCTGGTGATCGCCGGCCTGCAGAAGCCGGTCGACGAGCAGGACGCCATCCGCCTGACAATCAAATTCTGCTTCATGACCACCGCCCTGGTGGTCACGATCATCGCCATCATCACCGCCGCCACCAATTTGCCGCGGGAGATTGAAAACCGCGTCGTCTACACGATCGTGACCAAGCCAGTGACGCGCCTGGAAATCGTGCTGGGCAAGATCGTCGGGTTCGCCCGCGTGTCGGCCGCCATCCTGATCATCATGGGGGTGTTTTCGATCGGCTATCTGCACATCCAGGCATGGTATCTGGGGCGGAACATCAAGGTCGCCCTGCAGGCGGCGTCGATCGATCCGGCCCGGCGCGACTGGCTCATGCACTACCAGGAGCAGGGCCTGCTCTACTCGCAGACGATCGACTACGCCGACTCCATGATGCAGTTTGCGAAGCTGCCGGCATCAAAGGATGACCGCTGGATCGCCGGCGGCATCCAGGACGCAATCGTCCCGTTCCAATTGAACGACAAAGACCTTGCCGTCGCCAGCGCGCCCGACCAGCCGGAGGGTTCGGGCGGGGCGGGCTTGCTACTGCATATCCCCTTTGAGCACGTCGGAGCCCCCGACCCCAAAGCGCAGCAGCCGCAGATCGCGGTGCAAATCCTCGATGCACGCACCAATGTGGTGATCCCCGGCAATGCGCTGATGAAGGACCCGGCGATCGCTCTGACCGATCCGTCAGGCAAGCAGCCGGTGCTGGTGCAATTGGCGCCTGACAAAGCCATGATGCTCGCGCAGGCTCGGCGATTCTTCGTGCAGGTCATCTGCATGTCGAGCGACACGCTGTACAACTTTCAGCCGTCAGCGGTGCTGCTGATCGCGCCGGATTCCGACACCAAGACGCGTACGATTCAGCCCCTGAACCCGCCGATTCTGCGCGGCAGCTCGGGCCGGTCGGGGCAGCAGCTTCGCGGGCCGGAGCACGGGATTCAGCCGGTTCAGGTTTTCTCCTTCCATGATTCTGTGAAGCCCCACATTCTGAACGGCCATGTGCCGTTTGAATTGAACGTGCCGATCGAACGTTCCGGCGCCGATGCCGACAGCGAGATCGCCACCACGGTCGAAGTTCGCGTCCGCAGCGGCGACAAAGTCAGCCCGCCGGTGCTGGTCTATCCGGAAAACCGCACCACGGTGTTTTTCGATCTGCCTGCCGATTATGTCACGTCGGGCGATTTCGACGTGCTGATCCGAAACAAGACGACCGGCCACGTGCTGAGCATGGACAACTCCGTCCTCTCGCTGGTGGGCGGCCGCGAATACTTCGGCGTGAATTTGTTCAAGGGCCTGACGGTGCTCTGGCTGTTCACGATTCTGACTTCGATCGCCGCCCTGTGCTGCAGCACGTTCCTTTCCTGGCCGATCGCCGTGGTGCTGACGGTGCTGATCATGCTGGGACGCTGGGGCGTTTCCAACCTGGATCTGGGCACGGGCCTGGGCGCCCAGATCGCCAACGAATTCTTCCAGAACAATTCCGCCACGGCGACCGTGGTGAATCGCTCGGTCGAAGGGTTGACCCACGCCCTGACGCTGTTCGCTAGCGTTTTGCCGAACATTGAGCCGTTCGGTGTGAGCGAGCAGATCGAACGGGGCGTGACGATCTCCTTCACGCAACTCGGTGAGCCGCTCGCGATGCTGGCCCTGTTCGGGCTTCCGCTGCTGACGGCGTCCTACGTGTTCCTCCGCAACAAGGAGGTGGCGCCATGAAGCGTCGTTCCTCGATTCCCATCGTTGGTGCCTTGGTGGTTTCGGTCGTCGGCGCGGGCGTCACGCGTTCGCTGTGCATCGGCCAACGTCACGCGCTGGAGGTGAAGCGTGGCATCACCGAATCACGAACCGCAAACCTGAACGGCCTGAACAGCTTCGCGCTGGGCCTGCTCCTGGGCGGATTGCGCGGGCCGCTGGTCATGGCGCTGTGGACGAGCAGCGAAAACCAGAAGTCGGATCACGACCTGGAAGACTTCGACACAAAGGTCGAACTCATCCGCCTGCTGCAGCCGGAGTTTGATACCGTCCACCTGTTCCAGATCTGGAACAAGGCCTACAACATCTCCGTGCAGATGGCGAACGTGCCCAACAAGTACACGACCATCCTCGACGCGCTGGAATACGCGTTCAGCGTCGATCGCGAACGCCCGGACGACATCAACATCCTGGCGGCGATCGCCGGGCTCTATTTCGACAAGTTCGGCGGGGCGACGGAGAAGGGATATTTCAGCCCGCGATTGCAGGAAGAAACGCTGCCCGCGCAGGACCGCGTGCGGGTGACGTTCCCGGCATCGCGAAGTGACGAAATCGTCCGGGCGGCGCACCTGTCCGGGGCGACGCCGTACACGCTCATCACCCACGAAGCGACCGGTGACGGCTCCAAGCTCTTCGTCACCGTGCTGCAGAAAACCGCCGATGACCTGAAGAAGCGGCTGAACAACGATCCGGCCGTCGAATTTGTGGTTCGGCCGACAAGCCACCTGGAGCGGACCGATTCGTCCGGCCGACGGACCGAGCACGTCTCCCTGCTGGATGATCAATACGACATCCTGCCGAAGTTCCTCGCCCCCCGCGCGGACCGCGCCCCCACGGGCGATGCGGCCGACGGAAGCCAACTGCCGTACGACAAGCAATTTGAGCCGTATCCGTACGGCGTTTCGCCCTACGCGCTGGCGTTCAACTACTACAAGCGCTGCCAATGGTTGCAGGCGAACCGCGGCGCTCGGCACGCGCAGATGTCGGACCGCGTGATCTCATCGCGGCCGGCTTTGTCCCTGGAAAAGTGGGCCGAAGAAGACTGGTACGCCGCCGACCGGGCGGAGATCGCGCTGGCGAATCGGGAAGTCCCCTCGGACGATTCCAAGCTGCAATCCGTCACGCAGGACCTGGTCCTCGATTCGGGCCTGCCGAATTGTCCGTTGATGGACGAAGCGATCTGGCGGTTCGACAACGCGTCGCGCATCGCCAAGAAAGCGTACGACGAATACGAATTTCACCTGCAGGCGTTCCCGGGCGATGAACTGACGTATCGCTCGCACATGATGGATGTCGAAGCGCGTTCGCATCTCACCGCGGCGGATGCGGCCTTCCTGCGGGCGTCGCGCTCGCAAGGCGATGAACGTCGCAAGTGGGCGAGCGTCGCCAAGACCGAGTACCAGCTCGCAGCCAATCATTACTCGCGTTACATCTTCCGCTACTTCATGGAAGACGAAGACGTCGATCAGGTGCTGACCCGCGATGTACGCAATCTGAAGCGCGTCGACGTCACAGACCCGACCCGCCTGCGCGACGATGAGCTCGCCGGCGCGCTGGCCCGGCTGAAAGCGCTGCACGTCGCGGCGAACTACCAGAAGGCCAACAGCGAAGATTTCCGGGAAATCAGTTCTTACGTCGAACGCAGCTATGCCCGGTTGCGCAGCCTGGCGCTGGTACGCTAAGGCTCGGCCCGAGCACGGCTGAAACCGGTCGGAGCGATTGCCGCTTGATGGGCATGGCGAATCGATGGCCGGCTGAGCCGCTTCACATCGCGGCGAAATTCGCCAGGATCTTCAGGCCCACGGCCTGGCTCTTTTCCGGGTGGAACTGCGTCGCCACGACGTTGTCACGCCAGATCGCGCTCACGAACGCGGAGCCGTACTCGGTGGTGGTCGCCACGACGTCGGCCTCTTTCGGCACGACGTGGTAGCTGTGGACGAAGTAGACGTTGCACCCGTCGTTCAACCCCTTGAACAGCGGACACGGGCGCTTGAAGCTCAGCTGATTCCAGCCCATGTGCGGCACCTTCAGGCGCAGCG
>JBQCCH010000218.1:0-11196 GCA_051962375.1 Tepidisphaeraceae bacterium | reverse complement strand
GACGCTGCGCTGGGCCGAACTCTCCAAGCGCGCCCACGGCCGGCCGAATGACCAGGCGTTATTCGGCATCGTGCAGGGGGGGACGGATCTGGAGCTTCGCGCCCGATGCGCCGAGCACCTGATCGGGCTCGATTTCCCCGGCTATGCCCTTGGCGGGCTGGCGGTGGGGGAAGGATTTGAGGCGATGTCCCGCGTTCTGCAGCACGCCACGCCGCTGCTGCCGGGGCACAAGCCGCGTTACCTGATGGGCGTGGGGTTCCCGCGCGACATCGTCGAGGCCGTGCGGCACGGGGTCGACATGTTCGATTGCGTCATGCCCACCCGCAATGGCCGCAATGCCTACGCCTTCACGCGGGACGCGGCGCTGCGGCTTCGGAACGCGAAGTACACCCGCGACGCGGGCCCGATCGAGGATGGGTGCGATTGCCTGGCGTGCCGGCATTTCACGCGGGGGGCGATCCGGCATTTCTTTTTTGCGTCGGAGATGCTTGGCCCGATGCTCGTGAGCCTGCATAATACCCGGTTCTACCAACGGCTGATGGCGGACATCCGATCGGCCATTGAAGCGGGGCGTTTTGGCGATTTCGTCCGAAATGACCCGCGCAGCCGACTGGGGCCCGGGACGTCGATCGAGGCTTAACCCTTCCCGGCCCCGGCGAAGAGAAACCGCACCCGGCTTCGGCGACATGCCCGGTCCGGCGTGCCTGAAGTGACATAAGGAGACTGTTTTGCTCGAGATTCTTGCCCAAGCCACGCCGCCCGCCGGCTCGCAACCCCCCGGCGCGCTGCAATTCCTGGCGAATTACGGCCCGATCATCCTCATCGTGATCGTGATGTACTTCTTCGTCTTCAACTCCAAGCGCAAGCAGGACAAAGAGCGCAAGGACATGATCGCCGCCCTGAAAAAGGGGGATCGCGTGCAGACCATCGGCGGCGTGTTGGGGTCGGTCGTGCAGGTTGACGGCGATGAAATCGTCGTCAAGGTGGACGAAACGACCAACAGCAAGATCCGATTCGTCCGCAGTGCGATCCAGCGCGTGATCTCGGACGAGCTGAAGACCGAAACCAAATAAACCCAACGCTCCTCGGGGCCGATCGCGGGGCGACGTCGCTCTTCCCGTCGAACGGTTGCCCAGGCTCGATGATTTCATATCCATGCCCACCACCTATACCAACCGCGTGCTGACGATTTTGCTCGTGCTGTGGGTCGCCGTGTCGGCGGTTTACCAGCGCGTGCCGGGTTCGCTCTTCTGGCTGTTTGATCCGACCGGCCCGGTGTCGTTTCAGCACTCGCTGCGCCCGGGCATCGACATGGTGGGCGGCACGAGCCTGACGTACGAGATCAAGCAACCCGAAGGCGCCCAGCCGAACGTGGACCTCGCTGAAAAGGTGGCGACTTCGCTGAAGCAGCGTGTCGATCCGCAGGGCGTGCGGAATCTGATCTGGCGTCCCCAGGGCGCGACCCGGCTTGAAATCCAAATGCCGATGACGCGCCAAAGCGTCGAAGGGCAAAAGCTGCGCGACGCCTACAACGCCGCCAAGGACAAGCTGGATGCAACCACCCTCCGGGTTCCCGCGGTGGTGGGGGACCTGGAATCGCTCAGCGGCGCCGCCCGCGAAGCCAAAATTGCCGAGTATGCACAGGGGAGCAAAACGCGGCTGGATCTGCTGAACCAGATGGCGGCGCTGTCCGACCAGATCAAGGCCGCCCGCGCCAAGAAAGACGCTGAAGCCGCCGCCGCCGCTCGATTAAAGTCCGAGCCCCTGCAGGCGAAGCTCGCGGAGACGAACATCTCGTCGTCCGACGTCGATTCGGCACTGGATGCGGCCGGCGGCGAACGAAAGACGCTGGTCGACGCCCTGAAGGACAAAGCCAAGGATTTCCCGGCACAGTCGGCGGCCTTGGACGAGTACATCAAGGCGCGCGACGCCTACATGAAGGTGCGCGACTCGCTCGACGACGCCCAAGACCTGAAGCGCAAGCTCAAGGGTTCGGGCGTATTGAGCTTCCACATCCTGGTCGACCCGAGCGACCCGATCTACAACGAAATGGCGCAGCGACTCAAGGCCGAGGGGCCGCGTTCGCACCCGGGCGATGTCGCTCGCTGGTTCGAAGCCAGCCGCCCCGATGAATTCATCGGTCGCGGCGGCGTGCCGTATCACGGCAAGATGTACGTGCTCGGCTACATCGATCCCGAGCGTTCGATGATGAACGGTGAAGGCCTTCCCCACTGGGGCCTGACCGACGCCCATGCCGACGCATCCAGCGGCGAGTTGCAGTGCGCGTTTGAGTTTGATTCCACCGGCAGCAAGCTGTTCGGCGAATTGACCGGCCGATTCAAGCCGCAGAACGGGCGGACCTATGCCCTGGCGATCGTGCTGGATGACAAAATCATCAGCGCCCCGAACATCAATTCCCAGATCTTCGGCCGCGGCGTGATCAGCGGCGGACGGGGCGGGTTCAGCAAGGTCGAACTGGACGACCTGGTCAGCAAACTCTCCGCCGGCTCGCTGCCGGCTCAGCTTACCGACGAACCGATCAGCGAAATCACCGTCGGCCCGCAACTGGGCTCGGACAATCTCAAGTCCGGCCTGATTTCGTGTGGCCTGGGTTTGGTCGTCGTCTTCTTCTTCCTGGTCATCTACTACTACACGAGCGGCCTGGTCGCGTTTTGCGCGGTGCTGGCGAACCTCGTGCTGATCTTGGGCGCGATGGCGGCCATCAACGCGACCTTCACCCTCCCGGGCGTGGCCGGCGTGGTGCTCTCGGTCGCGATCGCGGTCGACGCCAACGTGCTGATCTTCGAACGCCTCCGTGAAGAACAAGCGCGCGGCCTGAGCCTGCGGCTGGCGCTGGATCACAGCTACAGCCGCGCCTTCAGCGCCATCTTTGACGGGCAGGTCACCACGGCGATCTCGTCGCTGTTCCTGTTCTGGTTCGGTTCCGAAGAAGTCCGGGGCTTCGGCCTGACGCTGCTGATCGGCATCGTCACCAGCCTGTTCACGGCCCTGTTCATCACCAAGACGATCTTCGGCCTGATGGTCGACAAGCTCCACGTTAAAGACCTCTCCAGCCTGCCGCGTACGTTCCCGAAATGGAACCAGCTGCTGACGCCCAGCGTCAACTGGATCAAGCTCTCCTGGGTCTTCCTCGTCTTCAGCGCCGTCTTCATCGGCGGCGGTTTGGCGTGCTTCGCGGTGAAATACCACCAGGGCCAGGCGCTGGGCATCGAATTCTCCGGCGGTACCGCGGTTCAGGTGAAACTGGTCGAACCCAAGCAGAATCAGTCCGGCCTGGATCGGGCGGCGGTGCAGAAGCTGGTCGAAGACGAAAGCGCCAAACGCCCCGACATGCTGGCCGACCCGCGCGTGGTCGCTTTGGGGACGGATAACCTGCAGTATGAAATCTCAACGCCCACGACCAATTCGGGCCTGGTGCAGAAAGCGGTCATCGAAGCGCTGGGCGATCGGCTGGACATCTCCAAGCCGAGCCAGTTCACGGGCATGAACGAAGATTTCTCCGTGGCTGAAAATCGGGAAGTCTTCCCGATCGCTTCGAGCCAGACGCAGATCGACGGCGTGGCGTCGTCGCTGATCGAGTCGCACGTGGGGGGCGTGGCGATCGTGCTGAACAACCTCAACCCGCCGCTCGACGCCAAGGTGATTCGTTCGCGCATCCTCGCCCGCGCGGATCAGGAAAAGGCCGACCAGCGGCCCGAGCAGGTGGATGTCGAAACGTACGACAACAACACCCGCGCGGTCATCATCCTGAGCGACTCGCGATACACCTACGATCCGACGAACGCCAACGCCATCAACCAGTGGCGCTCCAGCCTGGCCGGGCCGGGGTGGCAGATCGTGAAAGACGCCATCAACAACCCGCCCGTGCTGACGGGCGTCACCAGCTTCAACGCCCAGGTCGCCGAAGAAGCCGAGTGGAACACCGTCATGGCGTTGTTCTTCTCGATTCTGGGCATCATGGCGTACATCTGGTTCCGGTTCGGCAACCTGAAGTTCGGCACGGGTGCGGTGGTCGCCTGCGTGCACGATGCCGCGTTCGTCGTGGCCGCGATCGGCTTCAGCCTGTATTTGGGGCAGTTCGAATTCTTCGAAAAAGCCTTCCTGATTCACCCGTTCCGCGTCGACCTGACGCTGGTCGCCGCCGTGCTGACGGTGGTGGGGTATTCGCTGAACGACACGGTCGTGATTTTCGACCGCGTCCGTGAAAACCGCGGCAAGTTCGGCGTGATGAGCAAGCAGGTCATCAACGATTCGATCAACCAGACCTTCAGCCGCACCTTGCTGACCGGCGGCACATCGATCGGCATCCTGCTGATCATGTATCTGCTCGGCGGCGAAGGAATTCATGGCTTTACTTTCGTGATGCTGCTTGGCATTATTGTGGGCACTTACTCGTCGATCGCGGTTGCTTCGCCGCTGCTCCTCTTGGGGAATAAGGCAAAACAGCCGACGACTTCCGTGCCGGCCCGCAATACTGCGACGGTGAGCTAAGGCAAATCATGGGTACCGGCGCTAGTGGGAAGCTCTTGGCGCCGGCGTCCGAAATCGACTGCTCGGAATTCACGGGATGACTGGAAGTCATCCGCCGCGGCAGGCCGGACGAACATCACGTCGAGCGCTTTGGGAAAGGAGTCCCAGTGCTGGTACTTCGCAAAGAAATCAAGATGGGTCTGGGCATCGGCGTCGCCGTTCTGGGCATCGCCGCGGTGTATGGGTTGATGGCCACCCTCAGTTCCGGCGGCTCGCACGAGCAGCAGGGGACCGAGCAGGTCGCCAGCGACACCCCCTCCGACAGCGGCCCCCACGGGCTGGATTCGGCCGTCTCCGGGCTGCCGCCGAAGGATGACGGCTCGGCCGCCAAGCCGCCGGCCGTCGCGTCGACGCCCTCGGGCTCGACCTCTGGCGATCCGTTCGCCGAAAGCAATCGCACGGACGGCAACAAGTCCGATCCCTGGACGCTCGCCCTGGCGACCGGCCGGGTGACCACCGATTCGAAACCCGCGAGCGCCGACCCGGGTCCGCTGGTCGTGGCGACCCCCACGGTGCCGACGCCGCCGACCCCGGTTGTCGCCGACGCCACCGAAAACGCCGCCGCCATCGCGCCGCCGACGCCGTCCTACAGCTCAACCCCGGCCGAACCCGCCAAGCACCCGGCCGTCGCCAAGGCCTCGGCGCCGAGCGGCAAATATGTCGTCCAGGCCGGCGATACCTTTTCGACGATCGCCGCCAAAACGCTGGGCAGCAAGCGGCTCTACATGCTGATTGCCAAGGCGAACCCCAATGTCGACCCGCGCCGCCTGCGGATCGGCACGGAACTGACGATCCCCGCCCGCGAAAGCGTCGCCAACCTGAACGGCTCGATGGGGACTGCAACCCACAATACGCTCGTCCGTTCGGTCGATCGCAGCCGGCAGTATGAAGTCGCCCCCGGCGACACGCTGCACCGGATCGCCCTGAAGCTGTACGGCAAGAGCAGCATGTGGGAAAGCATCTACGACGCCAACAAGCAAACGATCGGCCCCGACGCCGGCCGGCTGAAGATCGGCACCGTGTTGACGCTTCCGAAGCCCGCCACGCGTTAAGCGACCGTCCGATAAACGCAATCCCCGTCCGCGGCGTCACTTCCCGACGCCGCGGACGCTTGCGTTATCGGAACCCGCTATCGAATGGTCGCAGCCGGTGTCTGGTGGCGCAGCAGCGTGCGAAATCAAGTATGCTTTCGCTACGACGTTCTGCCGGCCGAGTCGTTGGGCCGGTGAGTCCTGCGATCCTGATCTCGCAACGCGATATTGCCTATGACCCTCGCCGTTGAAGTACCACCCACGTCGCCGACGAGTCCCCACGCCGCCGCCTCCGGCCGCCGTCGCGTCATGACGCCGGCCACCAATCGCGTGCGCCGCGACGGCAAGTTCTTCCGCCTCGGCGAGGCGAAGTTCTTCGTCAAGGGCGTCACCTACGGCCCCTTCGCGCTGAACTCGCTGGGCGAGCACTATCCTGAGCCGGAAGACGTTCGGCGGGATTTCAAGCAGATCCTGGAACTCGGCGCCAACTGTGTGCGCGTCTACTGGAAGCCGAACAAGTGGTTCCTGGACATCGCCCACGAGGTGGGGATGAAGGTCTTCATCGACGTGCCCTGGCCGAAGAACCTGACGTTCATCGGCAATGAGCAGGTGATGGACCAGGCCCGCACCGCCGTGCGGACGGCCGCCCGCGATTGCGGCAACCACCCGGCAACCTTCGCCATCAGCGTGGTGAACGAGCTGCCCGCCGACATCGTCCGCTTCGTAGGCGCCCAGCCGATCGTCGAATTCATCGATGAACTCATCGACATCGTGAAGGAAGAATCGCCCGACTGCCTGGCGACCTTTGCCAACTACCCCACGACCGAATACCTGAACCCCCGCAAGAGCGACTTCGTCAGCTTCAACGTTTATCTGCACAAGGAAGAGGTTTTCCGCAATTACCTGGCACGGTTGCAGATGATCGCGGGCGAAAAACCGCTGATGCTGGGCGAATACGGCATCGATACGCTGCACGAAAAGAGCGAAAAGGATCAGGCCGACATTCTCGCCACGCACGTGCGGTGCGTCTTCGACGAAGGGCTCGCCGGCACGTTCATCTTCAGCTACACCGACGACTGGTACACCGGCGGCATGCAGATCACCGACTGGGCGTTCGGCCTGGTGAAGACCGACCGCACGCCCAAGCAATCCTTCTACGCGGTGCAGGAACTGTTCCGCAAAGTGCCCCAGGTCAGCGATGAGCCGCTGCCCAAGATCAGCGTGCTGATCTGCTCGTACAACGGCGCCAGCACCGTGGAATCATGCCTGGCGTCGATGATGCGGATCAAGTACCCGGGCGAAGTCGAAGTCATCTTCGTCGACGACGGCAGCACCGATCACACGCAGGACATCGTCAAGAAGTTCCCCAGCGTGATCAACATCACGCAAAAGAACATGGGCCTGAGCTACGCCCGCAACGTCGCAATGCACGCGGCCACGGGCGAAATCATCGTCTACACCGACAGCGACTGCGAGGCCGACGAAGACTGGCTCTACTACATCGCCCTCACGCTCAAGCGCAGCAAGCACGTCGGGCTGGGCGGCCCCAACCTGATCCCGGATGAAGGCTCGTGGGTGGCCGACTGTGTCGGCCTATCGCCCGGCGGACCGACGCACGTGATGATCGACGACCGCACCGCCGAGCACGTCCCCGGCTGCAACATGGCCTACTACCGCTGGGCCGCCTTGCAGATCAACGGGTTCGATCCGCAATACCGCGCCGCCGGCGACGACGTCGATTTCATCTGGCGTCTGCAAAACAACGGCTACTCCATCGGCTTTGCGCCCAGCGCCCAGGTGTGGCACTACCGGCGCAATACCGTGAAAGCCTACCTCAAGCAGCAACGCGGCTACGGCACCGCAGAAGCGCTGCTGAAATACAAGCACCCCGATCACTTCAATACCCTGGGCGCCAGCCACTGGCGCGGCAAAATCTACGGCGGTGAAGAAATCGGCGTGCGCATCGGTCGCGACGTCATCTACCACGGCGTCTTCGGCACGGGGCTCTTCCAGACCATCTATCGCAAACCCGCCTCCATGATGGCGGCCATGGCGATGAGCATCGAGTGGCACCTGCTGGCGGCATTCATCACGTTCCTGGGGCTGGCGATACCGGCTCTGTTCTGGGTGGCGGCGGTGATGTTCCTGACGCCCCCGGTTCTGGCGATCATCGCCGCCTACCAGGCGCCGATGCCGCGGCACCGCAGCTTCTGGACGCGCCCGCTGATTGCCTACCTGCACTGGCGCCAGCCGATCACGCGCGGCTGGGCACGCTACAGTGTCCGGTTGAAAGCCAAGATCCTGCGCGGGATCGGCAGCCGGGGGTACAAGCGCCGCAATCTGCCGTTCGATCCGCAACAGCCGAATGTCCTGCGATACTGGAGCAAGAGCCACGAACGGCTGCACCTGCTCGAAGGCATCGCCGCCGAAGCGCAAAAAGCAGGCTGGCGCTTCCGAACCGACTCCGGGTGGGAAGGCTGGGACATGGAAATCTTCGGCAGCCGGTACGTGAAGGTACGCCTCAGCAGCGCGACCGAAATCCACGGCTACGGCGCGATGCTCACCCGCGTGCGCGTCGAGCCGTTGATGAGCAAGTTCTGCCTCGTGCTCACCGTCTGCATGAGCATGCTGAGCGGCCTGCTCCTGTTGCACCTGTGGCCGTTCAGTCGGCCGGCGGCGCTGATTCCCTTGGTGATGGCGACGCTCTATCTCGTCAACCGCGTCCGCGTCACGCGGCCGGTGCTGGGGCTCATCGACACCGTCGCCGAGCGATTGAAGTTCGTCCCCGTGCCGCGCGATCAGAAGTCGGGGCAAAACATCCAGGAAGTGCCCGAGGACAAGAAGCCGGACGACTCCACGCAGATTTTGTCCGCCCATGCGGTCTCCGAGCATGCCGCTTCCGAACATGCGGTGTCCGGACACGCGGCATCGGAGCATGCGGTGTCTGAGCACGCCGCGGCCGAGCAGGGAAGCGCCCGATAGCCCCGAGCCTAAGCGGCCGGGCGAGTTGAGCGATAACGATAGGTTGCCATGCGTCTGATCCTCCGAGCCCTCGGCTACTACAAAGGCGAATCGCTCCGCATCGTCGCGCTGCTGGTGATGATCGCCGTCATGGCGGCGGCGACCGCGGCGCAGGCCTACCCGTTCATGATCCTGCTGGACAACGTGTTCGGCACCTACCAGCCTCGAAGCTGGGCGGCCAAGCTCTTCATGATGCTCGCCCCCGAGAGCAAAGTGGGGCAGGTCATCGCGCTGGCGCTGGTCTTCTTCGGGCTGCGCATGCTGCAGGAACTGCTCAGCATGTTTCAGACGCTGCTGGGCATTCGCGTCGGATACGGCGCGCTGATGCGCGTCCGCTGCGACCTGTTCAAAAAACTGCAACAACTCTCGCTCGCCTACCACAAGAGCCAACCGCAGGGCGATGCGATTTACCGCCTGTCGTGGGATACCTACGGCGTGCAGACCGTGGTGCAGGGATTCATCCAGTCAGTCTTCACGAATGTCGCCACGCTGGTGGCCATCGCTGCGACGATGCTCTCGACGAGCGTGCCGCTGACGATCGTTTCATTCGCCATCGCGCCGCTGCTGTTCTGGGTCACCAAGTACTACGGCAAAATCCTCCAGGCCAAGGCGCATGAAGCCAAGCAAGTAGACGCCCAACTGACGACCACCATCCAACGCTCCGCTGCGACGATCGGGCTCGTTCAGGCGTTCAATCGCGAGGCGGACGAATACAAGCAGTTTGACGCCGCCGTCAATGAAACGACGTCGGCCTACATTCGCCTGCATTGGCAGGAAGTGCTCTTCTGGCTCGCCATCGGCACGCTGCTGGCGGTGTCGGCGACGGTGATTCTGGGTTACGGCGGGTACATCGTCTACAACGACCAATACGTCCACCAACTCGGCCGCGATGGTTTGACGGCGGGGGCGCTGATCGGATTCCTGCAATTGCTCGACAAGCTGTACGGCCCGCTGAAAGTGCTGACCGGCAGCGCCTCGCAACTGGCGACGGGCGTGGCCGGTTGTCAGCGCGTGTTTGAAGTGCTGGACCGCGACCCGATCATCAAAGACGCTCCCGGCGCGATCACGCTGCCGCGACAGCCGCGCTTGCTGGGATTGCAGGACGTGGTCTTCGGCTACCGCGAGGAGATGCCGATTTTGCAGGGTGTCTCGTGCACGATTGAGCCGGGGCAAATGGTGGCGTTCGTGGGCGAATCGGGCGTTGGCAAAACGACCCTGCTGAGCCTGTTGCCGCGGTTTTACGATCCGTGGCAAGGGAGCATCACGCTCGACGGCCACGACCTGCGGCAGATCAAGGTGGGCGATGTCCGTCAGCATGTGGCCCTGGTGCTGCAGGAAAATCTGGTCCTGCCGACAAGCGTGCGCGAGAACATCGCTTACGGCCGGCCCGGCGCGACCGATGCCCAGATCCGCCAGGCCGCCGAACTCGCGGGGGCCGCGAAATTCATCGACAAGCTCGAGCACGGTTATTCCGAGCAGGTCAGCGAATCGGGCGGCAATCTGTCGGGCGGGCAGCGCCAACGCATCAGCATCGCGCGGGCGCTCCTGACCGAAGCGCCGATCATCATCATGGACGAGCCAACCAGCGCGCTCGACCCGCAGCACGAGCAACTGATCATCGAAACGCTCAAGGGCATCAAGGGACTGCGGACGCTGATCCTGGTGAGCCACCGCCTGAGCACGGTGGCCGACTGCGACCAGATCTTCGTCATGGACGCCGGCCGAATCGTCGAACAGGGCACCCACGACGCCCTCATCGCCCAACGGGGCTTGTACTACAAAATGGCCAAGCACCAGATGAAATTAGAAGATGAAGAAAAACCGCAGATTTCGCAGATGACGCAGATTTAGCTTATGCAGCCGGCCAGCCACTATGTCCGCGACCCACAGACTTATGCCCTCATCGGCGCAGCGATGGAGGTGCATACTCAATTGGGCAATGGTTTTCTCGAAGCGGCCTATCAGCAAGCCTTAGCCATTGAGCTCACGCTTCGACAAATCCCGTTTCAGCGCGAAGTCTCGATGTCTATTCAATACAAGGGGCGTCCGCTCGACTGCGGCTATCGGGCGGACTTCGTCGCCTACAACGAAATCATCGTCGAGACTAAAGCGCTGCGCAAAATCAGTGATATCGAGCGTGCTCAGGTCGTGAATTACCTGAAAGCTACGGGCTTCACCCGGGCCATCCTTTTGAACTTCGGCGCAAAGAGCCTGGAGTACGAGCGAATCGTGCTGAATCACGATCCAGAATCTGCGTCATCTGCGTAATCTGCGGTTCCCATGTCTTCAAAACTTCGCATCATCGTCGGGGGTATGGTCGGGCAGTTTCCGCTGGGGGGGGTGGCGTGGGATTATTTCCATTACGTGCTCGCCCTGCATGAGCTGGGTCATGATGTCTACTACCACGAAGACACCAACACCTGGCCGTATAACCCTTCGATTCGCCAGCCTTCGAGCGACGGCAATTACAATGTTGCGTTCATCCGCGCGTTCTTTGAGCGTTATGCGCCGGCGTTGGTGGATCGGTGGCACTACCGGTTGCTGCAGGACCAGTGCTTTGGGATGTCCAAAGAAGCATTCGACGCGGTCGCGG
>JBQCCH010000217.1:0-4085 GCA_051962375.1 Tepidisphaeraceae bacterium | reverse complement strand
CACTTCCAACGGCTGTTTCGGATCGTTCAGGATCAGATCCACGCCCGCCCACCGCACGCCGACCGCCGCCGCGGCGCGCCGCGCCGAATCGTTGACGGCCTCCCCCAGGCCATTCCTCGCCGGTTGATTGTCGTCGGCGGCGTTCTCGTTGATGACAGTCTTGAGCGCCACGCAGCGCCCCTCCGTCGGAATGGAGCGCAAGCAAAAACCCTGGCGGGACAGCGTGTGAGCAAGATCGGCATCGATCGTGATCAACACCTGCGAGCGGGTGAAGCCATGCTGCAGCCGTTCGGCGTTGGCCGAGTGAATCAGCTCGGCGATGGAAGATCGGCCGTCGCCGATGACGTGGGGTGCGTGCCGAACAAAGGCGTCGATCAATCGCCCGTCCAGGAAAAGCAGGCGATAGTTGTCGCCGGCGACCTGCTCTTCGATCACGAGTCGAGTGCCGTAGACCGACGCGTGGGCGATGGCTTTGGCAAGGCGCGCGCCGGTGGTGATGCCGGTGGTGACGCCCCGCCCGCCCCCCGTGCCGGATGCCGGCTTAATCACGCACGGCTGCGCGATCCGCCGCAGAAACTCGGCCGCGTTTCGACGGTCGCGCAACGAGAAGCACAGGTGTCGCGGGACCGGCAGCCCGGCCTGTTCGAGCAGGGCGTAAGTCAGTTCCTTGTCGCCGGCGAGTTCGAGCGTGACCGGATCATCCAGTGCGGTGGTATTCCGCGAAACAACGGTGCTCACCGGCCCCAGCGTGATGCGGGCGATATCTGCGTCCAATGCGCAGTAGCTGGCGCCAAGTTGGGTGGCGGCGCTTTGCCAGGCGTGGCGGTAAAAGCGGGCGTATTCGGTGCCCATGTTCCGGCGACGCCGATCACGATGACGCCAGGCGACCCGCGCGAACGCGGCGGCGCGGAGCGCCTGCAGGGCAGGGGTTGTCAGAAGCAGATCGACCATGGCGGCCTCTCCGTGGGGAGCTGTTTACAGTGCCGCCGGTTGCGGCATCGACGGCGTGAGATTCGCCTCGCTGGGGCCGCGGCGGATCGGGCAATCGTGCGCCGACAGCAGGGAATCGACCCACGCATTCGAAAAAATGCCGCGCCGGACCGAATCCAAATAGGCGGCATTCGATTCCTGGTGCGACGCCAGCCGGTGCAGCAGGTCTTCGGCGATGTCTTGCGGAACAATCACGACGCCGGCCTCATCGGCGACGACGATGTCGCCCGCGTTGACGACAATGCCGCCGCAGCAGACCGCGTGATTGATCTCGCCCGGCCCCCGGTGCAGCGGCCCGGTGGGCGTGGTGCCCCGGGCCCACACCGGGAAGTCCAATTCCTGAATGCCCGGCAGGTCGCGAACGAGCCCGTCGATGATGAAGCCGCGAATGCCCCGGTGTTTTGCCTTGGTGCTGATCAGGTCGCCGAGCACCGCATTCATCGTTGAGCTGCCCGCATCGACGACGACAACATCGCCCGGCTCAACGATGTCCAGCGCCTTGTGGACCATTAGATTGTCCCCGGGAAACACCTTCACCGTGCAGGCCGGCCCGCACAGCGTTTCGGTGGGGCCGCTCAGATGGCGGATCGCGGGGTTCACTGCGTACAGACGATTGAGCAAGTCTGAAATATCGGGCGTCGCAAACGTGCCCAGTTGCTCCACCCATGCTCGCGGCGGTCGCACGAAGTTCATCGTGACGCGGAAGCCGGGGCCCGGATGGATTTCGGCGGAACGGGGTTTGGTGTTGGTCATCATAGTTCGGCTCCTTCAAGCAGGTGTTGGGCGGCCAGCTCGTGCGGGGTGTGCGCGAGCAGGCCGTGCTGGATCGAATTGCAAACGATGGATTGAACGGTCCACTCCGCGGATCGGTCGTGAGGAATTCGCCCGAGCGAACGAATCAGTCGCTCGACGCTCTGCACGACCAACGGAGATTGGCCGGCCTGGATGGATGTCCAGATCAGTTGAAGCATTTCGTCCGCACGCCGGGTGGCATGGGATGGATAAGTCGGCAACATCCGCTCGATCGCCGTCATGAGCTGCGGGTAGAAGCGCGAGACTTCGTCGCAGAACAGATCGAGCTTGCCCAACCGTTCGGCGAGCACGCCGAGTTCCGTCGCCAATGCGCACAGGCCCTTGGAAACGCCGCCGAGCAGCATTTTCATTTCGGACGCGTCGCCCAGCGCGGGGCCGGCAATGCGGGTTCGGACGGCGGAGCCGAACAGGGGCGTGATCTGATCGGCCTGGGGACCGCTGAGATAAAGTGTCGCCGATTCCGCCAGCGAGCGAGCCTGGCCATGAATCGAAGCGTCGACCACGCGCCAGTGCCGGGACTGCAGGCGCTCGGCGATGCCGCGGATTTCCGTGGCGGCGATGCTGTTGCAGTCGACGTAGATTCGGTCGTGGGTGCTGGCATCGGGCGTGAAGAAAGCGACCTGCTGAGCGACATCCCAGGCGGCGGCCGGCGGGACGACGGAAAACACGATATCCGCCGTCGTGATGACCTGGGCCAGCGTGTTGCAGGTTTGAAAGCCCGCGATCGCGATGCGCGCTTGCGTCGCCGGCGAACGAAGGGAGGCGGTCGTCACGACGCGGCAGCCGGTCGACTGCAGTTGCATGCCGATGGCGGTTCCCATTTCGCCGGCGTAAAGCAGGCCGATCACCGGCCGCGGCTGGGAGCGGGGGCGCTGGGGGAAGATCTGTGTCGGGTCGTTGGTCATATCACTTGGCTCCGCGTCAGGCGTGCGGGGGTTCGTCGCGAAACTCGGCGGAAGCCTTCGGGCGCGCGTGCGCCGCCAAAGGCGCTGGGCCAGGCGGACAGAAGCCCGAGGACGATCCAGAGCGACAACAATTGGCTGTAGCTGGTCGTCAGCGTGATGCCGGCCAACCAGACGCCGCCGATGCAGAAGAAAGCGATCGAATATCGGGCCTCGCGCCACGCCTGCAGCAATGCGATGCCGACGGCGCAGACCGCGACGAAACCGAACACGCCGCATTCGTAGATGTAGGCGAGCAGCACGCTCCAGACCGCTTCCAGGCCGGCATCGCGCGCGAGAATGACGGACGATTGGCCCGGCCCGACGCCGAACAGAGCGGTGAGCCCGTCGCGGCCGAGGCAGTGCGTGAGCCCGATTAGCATTGATTCGGAGCGATCGGTCCATGAGCCATTGCCCACGCCGTGCCCATCAAACCGGCCGGCCAATTGGCTGACGGTGGCAACGCCGAGCAGGGCAAGAGCGCCGACGATCAGGATGAACAGGACAATCGAGCGCGGCGTCGCTCTGGCGCCGCGGAGCCAGGCCGCAAGCAGGCCCGCCGCACCGAGGAGCGTGATGATCGCATGCCCGGACTGCGAGAGCAGGATGAGGCCAAGCCCGCCCACGCCCGCCGCCGCGACGAGCGCGCGAAGGGCGGGGTGCAGACGCTCGCGCAATCGGATCACGCCCAGCTCGATGCCTCCAAAGATCAACACGAAGGGCGCCAGCGAACTGGCCATCGCGGAGGGCTCGGGGAAAAAGCCGAACGGGCGGCGCATGTAAATTGCCATCGACAGGTAGTTGTCTTGAAGGCTTAAAAACGAAGGGTTCCGGTAGTAATCCAGCAAAGGCACGTAGCCGTCCCGGAAGGCGACATACTGCCAGATGCCCAAGGCGGCGTGGACAATGGTGGCGACCGCAATTCCCGTCAGCAGGCTGATGATGTGACTGGGGCAGAAGGCCTGCATCACATAGACCGTCAACGTCGAGAGCGCCCATACGAGAATGGCCTTGGTGCTCAACAAAAGATCGCCGCCGGCATAGGTGAGATGGGCGGCAGAGATGAGCAGCGGCAGCATCAGGGCGGCAACGAGCCACCCGCCGGCGCGGCGCGTCGCACACGGCAGTGTGCACAGTGCCAACGCCCACGTGAGAAGATTGCCGGCCTGAATGGCGGTCGAGTTTCCGAACGAGACGGCTGCGTACGGCATCATGCCGAAAAAGCCGAGCAGCCCCATCGCGATGCCGACGACATGGCCCATCTTCACCTGTGGGCGCGGTCGCGGACGCGCGCCCGATACGATGGCATCGAAGTAGCTAACGGATGGCAATGGATTCAAT
>JBQCCH010000216.1:0-5642 GCA_051962375.1 Tepidisphaeraceae bacterium | reverse complement strand
GCGCAATGCCGTGCAGATCACCGACCTGACGCACAATGTCGTCTGGAACATCGGCAGCAGCACCAACAACATCACGACGCTGCTGCGCAAGGTGAACACGTCGGGCGCGGGCGATGTGCTGGTGCTTGTGCCGAATGGGCTGTGGCAAAAAAACACCACCTACAAGGTGGAATTGAACGGCCTGTTCGTCGGCGGCGACACGAACAAGATCAAGGACGTCAACGGCTTGGTCTTTGATTCGTTCGGCGACAGTACGACCACCTTCCACACCGGCACGTATCTGCCCACGCCCACGGTCATCACCTCGGGCTTTGATCGATCGACGCAGTCGAGCGCCGGCTCGCACCCGTACACGGCCGTCGCGATGGGGCCGGATCATCGGTTGTATGCGGCCACCACGGAGGGGTACATCTATCGATTCAATCTCAACAGCGACGGCAGCCTTGCCGCGAATCCGCTGGTGATTGACACCGTGCGCCAAAACAATCCCGGCAGCAACGGCAATGCCGGGCGCATCATCACGGGGATTGCCTTCGATCCGGGGGCGACGAAAGACAATCCGGTGATGTGGGTGTCGCACGGGCAGCATCGGTTCGGGAATGCGCCCGATGGGAGTCGCGGCGATGTGCAGATGTATGCCGACAACTACTCCGGCAAGATCAGCCGGCTCAGCGGGGCGAATCTGGATCAGTATCAGGACATCGTGATCGACATCCCGCGGTCGGTGAAAGATCACATGAACAACCAGCTCATCTTCAAGGGGCATGCCGCTTATTTTGCGGTCGCCGCGATGAATGCGATGGGCGGGCCGAACGATCAGGTCTGGGGCGGGGTGCAGGAGAACATTTATTCCGCGACGATCATGCAATTGCGCCTGGGGCCGACGCTCACGAATTATCTGCACGCCCATGGCCCGATCGATCTGAAGATCGACAACAACGGCACGACGCAGAGCGATGGCGTGCATTACAACATTTACAATGGAAAGAACCCGCTGCGCATTTATGCCGACGGCGTGCGGAATGCGTATGACATGGTCTTTGCGACGAACGGTCATTTGTATGTGGCCGTCAATGGGTCGAGCGCGGGGGGGAACACGCCCTCCACGCCCGCGAACCCGCAGGATGTCCCCTCGGCCAACCGCATCGACAAAGACAGCTACAAAGACGCCAACGGCAACTACCTGCCCTACGTGCCCCCGGCCGTCACCGGGACGGACAACGTGCTGCAGGTGGAAGAAGACACGCTGCTCGATGTGAAGAACGGCTCGTACTACGGCCATCCTAATCCGGCGCGGGGCGAGTATGTGTTGGACGGGGGCAACCCCACCGCCGGCGTCGATCCGAATGAATTCCCCGCCGCTTATCCGGTCGGCACGTTGCCCGATCGCAATTACGTCGCGCCGGCGTACGACTTCGGCGAGAACTTCTCGCCCGACGGTATTCTGCAGTATCAATCGGTGGGCGCGAAGAACGGCGATCTGAATGGGTATCTGCTCGTTTGTCGATACAGCAGCGGGTCCGACATCGTCGCGCTCAAGCCGAATGCTGATGGGTCGATCGATCCGAACGCGCAGCAGCGCATCCCCGGTTTCGCCGACATGAATTCGCCGCTGGACATCGCCGAGGACACGCAAACGGGCAACTTGTACGTGGCGGAGCTGACGAACGAAGTGTCGGGCGGGGACATCCAATTGCTCAAGCCCAACACCGTCACCGCGCCGATCGCCGCGGCCAGTCGCAGCAAGATCAGCGTCTATGTCACGCCCGGGGATAAGCGCGGCGCAACGCAAACGGTCACGATCACCAACACCGGCACCGCCCCGCTGGTGCTGGATCGATCGGCGACGAAATTCACCGGCACATTCCGCCGGAATTTCGGCATCCTCAACCTGCCCGCCACCGATGCGAGCATCGCCCCCGGTGCATCGCTCACGCTTGAGGTGCGGGGCGTGCTCGCGCAGGGCCAATCCGCCACTTCGCATACGCACCTGGCGCTGGCGTTGAACGATCCGACCTTATCGAGCGGTTATCTCACGCTCAATGTGTATGCGACCGCGTATCCCACGGTCGTCGGCCACGCGGCCTCGCCGGCGTCGGTCTTTTCGCAGGGCCGCTCAATCGTGGCGGTGGAATCGTTGGTGAAGGGCAAAGACACGCTTTTTCAATAGCGCGTTCGCGTCGCTGCGGTGCGTGCGATGGCTCAGGCCGCCTGCTGCATGCGCGGGTCGCCGCCGATTCTGCTGCCGGCCATCGCGTGCGGGCTCACGGCCATCGGCTTATTGGCAGATGCGAAGCCGTGTCTTGACCGCGCGTTCGGTCGACCAGTGCAGGGCGTGGGTGATTCGACCGTCGGCCGAGCGGAGGGTGCCCGTGCCGTCGGCGAACAACTCAAAATTCCACGGCGTATGGTCGACGTCGGCGACGCCCGCCAATCGGCCGACGGGTTGCGTCGTCGAGTGCGTCGCGGCGTCGGACGCGCCGGGGGCTTGCACCGCGGCGCTCGCCAATGCCGCCAACACATCGCGACGCGTTTTCAGGTCGCTGAAGGCGGCGACGTCTCCGTCGACGGTGAAGGCATCGAGCAACTCCCAATTCGGATATTGCTCGGGCTCGCTCCGGGCGGAGGGTGCCGTGGCGGGCGCCGGGCCGGCCTGATCCGGATGCGATGGGATGGGTGAATCCAAGTCGAGCTTCAACCGCTGCCGGGTGAGATCATCCAACACGCGCGGCTGAGGCGTCAGGTGCACGACCAGGTCAGGCCCCTGCCAAGCGTTGTCCTGTTCCTTTGCCACGTGATCGTCGCCGCCGTTGTCGACGCCATCGGGGCCGACGCTCCAGAGAATGGGATCTTTCCCATCGAAGCGGGCGTGCAGGCGCGTGTTCGGGGCCATTACATCCCACGGGACTTGCGGCAGATAATCGGGCACGAGTTCGTCGAGCGAGCTCGGCAGATGATGCTGCTCGCTCTCAAACCACCGCACCGCCAGCGCCGTCGCCGCCAGAGCGCGCGAGGTGTCGAGCCGATACGTGACTTCCGATGCCCGATCTAAAGAGGGCACCAAGATACTGACATTGATCTTAAGCCACCAAGGACTCAACAGCGGCGGCACGCGGGCGGCGAAAAACCGATGGGCACTGACGCAATCCGCTTCGGTGGTTCCCTGAATCGCAACATCAAAGTATCGCGCGGCGACGATCTGATTCCAGTTCCAATAGGGGCGAACCAGATAGCCCCCCATCCGTCGCAGCAGCGGCGGTCGCTCCTGCGGATTCAACGAAGCCTGCCCGCTGTAGAAATCGAAGGAATTAAACGCCGTCACGCGCTCGGCCCGCAGCGCAGCGCGCTCCTCCTGGTGTATTTGACGCGCGTCCAGCAGCATCGCGATGCATCGACGAAGCTGCTGCGGCGTCGCCTCCCCCGGCGCGGTACCCACCCGCAGATCGGGCGCGATCTGCCACAGGATATCGCTCTGCAAGTTGCGACAACCGGCCGCGATCAATCGGCCGACCAAGCCCGGCGAGGCGGCGGCCGTGCGGGCGACGGGTTCGATCCATGCGAGCGTGTTCAGGGCTTGATCGTCTTCCCCGTTTTCATGTTGCACGAGGGCGCGAAAGGCGACGTAATTGGCGACGTCGCGAACGGGAGCTAAGTCAGGCAAATAGACCGCCGGCTCAGTGATGGGCGTCAACGCGACAAACGCCGACTTCTTCGCGGCCTCGGCCAGCCAATGCTCGCAACCGACCCGCTCGGCCAGATAAGCCGTCAATCGTTGCCGCTCAAACTTCAGGAGTGGATAACCAATGGCCTCCTGCAGCCCATCGATCCGGTCTTTCGCCGGTGTCGGTGCATGGACGATGGTGCAGGCCTTCCCCACGTCGACGCAACCGTTGCGCTCGGGCGGAATGGGGGGAGGATTCAGGTCCGCGGCCACCACCGGCTCCCCCGCCGCCGACAAGGCCGCCTTCGTCGCTTTCAACTGATTCGTCGTCCAGACGAATAAACCCGTGTGAATCGCGATGAGGATCAGCGCGATGAGGAACGCGCTCTTCAACAGGAACCGCATCCCCGAAAGCGAACGCTGGCGAAAAGTCCGCCGATCAATTGCTCCACCCATGACAAGAGCGTAACGGGATGGATCGCCACGTGCACTTAGATTTCGGACGAATGGTTATAGCCGAGACCGCCGGGCGCGGGCTTGCGGTTATTCATCGAACTCAAAGAACTTCTGTCCCATGACGATCGGGCGTTTTTGGCCGATGTTGAGCAGGAGACCGACGCTCATGAAGCTGGCGATGAGGCTGCTGCCGCCGGAGCTGACGAATGGGAGCGTCACCCCGGTGACGGGCATCAGGCGCGTGACGACCAGCAGGTTGATGAACGCCTGCGCCGCGACCATCGCCACGATGCCGATGGCGACCAGTCGGCCGAAGGGCTCGCGCGTGCTGCCGGCGATTTCGATCGAGATGACGAAGATCGTCAGGTACGCGAAGATCACCACGAACGACCCCACGAGCCCGAACTGCTCGCCGATGAGGGCAAAGATCATGTCGTTGCTGCGCTCGGGGATGTGTCGGCCGGAGGGGATTTGCCCGATCCCCTTGCCGAAAAAGCCGCCGCTGCCCAACGCGATCAGCGCCTTCTGCTGCTGCATGCCGGTGCCTTCGATGACGACGTCGGGATCATTGCTGAACATCGAATAGACGCGGTCGCGCTGGTAGGGCTTGATGACGCTGGGGAAGTGTCGAAACACCGGCACGGTGGGCAGCCCGCTGAGCCAGGCGAACGGGATCAGCGCGATGCCGATCCCCACCACCGCGAACAAGTGCCGCAGCTTCGCGCCGGCGACAAAGAGCATGGCAAAGAGCGCAGGGATAAAGATCAGCGCGGTGCCCAGATCGGGCTGCTTCAGGATCAAAAGGATCGGAAACCCCGCGATGAAGAACGGCGGAATCAGGCCGAAGAGCGTGCGGTAATTGGAGCGGAAGCGCAGGTACCGCGCCAGCAGCATGACAAAGGCGACCTTCATCAGCTCCGCCGGCTGGAGCGAAAAGGGGCCGAAATCGATCCAGTTGCACGCCCCATTCCGCGGCACGACGCCGGGCACGTGCACGGCGGTGCCGAGGACGGTGTAAAAAATCAGCAGCGCCGATCCGCCGAAGAATAACCCCGCGTACGTGCCGATGATGCGGTAATCCACCGCCTGAAACGCAGCCAGGCAGACGGTGGCAATCGCGAAAAAGAGCAACTGCTTCTTGCCGGCCGTCGGATCGTCGGCCCAGATCGTGAGGATGCCCAGCGCGCTCAACACCCCCACGGCCGCGAGCATCGGCCAGTGGGTGGAGAGGGAGAGTTTGCGAAGGAATCGGGGCATGCGAAGCGGGACATTCCGGTGCGGGCGTCGTGGGCAAAGAACGCGTCACGCCTGAGCGTACAAGGCGGCCACCAGCGCGCGGGGCGGATCGATCAGGACCTCCACCTCCTGCCCCGGCGAAATCGCGCCCAATCGCGCCGGCCAATAGCAATGCAGGACGCGCCGGTCTTCGCCGGGGAGCGTGAGACCGATCTGTTTCGACATCGGCGCCAGCGGCGATTGCTTCACGCTCACTACCCGCCCCGCCACCCGCTCCCCCCGGGCCGCC
>JBQCCH010000215.1:0-5793 GCA_051962375.1 Tepidisphaeraceae bacterium | reverse complement strand
CCTTCAGCGCCGTCATCAACGCGCTCGAGCCCGCATCGAACAGGTACAGCTGATACGGGTCGCGCGATTTCACCTGCTTGACCGCCTTCGTCTGCTGCACGTGATGCACCGCCAGCTGCCCCAGCAGTTCCTTCGCGCGCTCCAGCACCGGCTTCGGCACCCCCGCCAGCCGCGCCACGTGAATGCCGTAACTCCGGTCCGTCCCCCCTTCCACGATCCGGTGCAAAAACACCACCTGATCGTCCCACTCACGCACACTCACGTTCAGGTTCCGCACCCCGCTGTACCGCTCCGCCAGGTCCGTCAGCTCGTGATAATGCGTCGCGAACAGCGTGCGGCACCTGATCGTACCGGCGATGTGCTCGCTGATCGCCCACGCCAGGCTCAGTCCGTCCAGCGTGCTCGTCCCCCGCCCGATCTCGTCCAGGATCACCAGCGATTGCTCCGTCGCGTTGTTCAGCAGGTTCGCCGTTTCGGTCATCTCCACCATGAACGTGCTCTGGCCGCTGTGCAGTTCATCGCTCGCCCCGATCCGGGCGAAAATCCGGTCCACCACCCCCACCGTCGCGCTCTTGGCCGGCACATAGCTGCCGATCTGCGCCAGCAGCGTGATCAGCGCCACCTGCCGAATGTACGTGCTCTTGCCCGCCATGTTCGGGCCGGTGATCAGCAGCAGCGAATCGCCGGCGTCGATCTTCACGTCGTTGCTCACGAACTCGCTCGCCAACTGCTGCTCCAGCACCGGGTGTTTCCCGTCGATCACCTGCAGCACCCGCTCCCCGCTCACGGTCGGCCGACAATAGCGCCGCTCGTGCGCGAGCATCGCCAGGCCGCACAGCGTATCCAGCCGCGCAATCGAAGCCGCCAACTCCTGAAACTGCGGCGTCCACGGCAACAACTGCTGCCGCACCTGCTCAAACAGCTTCTGCTCCAGCGCGATCGCCCGGTCGCGCGCCCCCAGCGCCTCGTTCTCAAAATCCTTCAATTCCGCGGTGATGTACCGCTCCGCCCCCTTCAGCGTCTGCTTGCGGCTCCAGGCGGGGGGCACCTTGTCGCGGTGCGACTCGGTCACTTCGATGTAATAGCCGAACACCCGGTTGTAGCCGACCTTCAGCGACCCGATCCCGCTCTCGGCCGCCAGCTTCGATTGAAATTCCGCCAGCCACTGCTGCCCCCCCTGCCCGATGTGTCGCAGCCGATCCAGCTCCGCGTCAAACCCGGGCGCGATCACGCCCCCTTCGCGCAGGTGCGGCGCCGGATCGGGCAAGATCGCCGTCCGCAGCAACTGCGCCTGCTCCGCCACGAACCCCCGCGCCGCCAACAACTCCGGCGCGATCGCGCCGGGGTCGGGCAGTTTCTCCAGCAACGCCAGCAGCTTCGGCAACAGCTCCAGGCACCGCCCCAGCGACGCCAGGTCCCGCGGCGCCGCGCGCCCCACGCTCACGCGCGCGATGATGCGCTCGATGTCGCAAATCCCGTCCAGCTCGTCCACCACATTCCGCAAATCCGCCGGCGATGACAGCAGCGTCGCGATCGCCGCCTGGCGCGCCTGGATGTGCTCCAGGTCGCACAACGGAAACCGCACCCATTGCCGCAGCAGCCGGGCGCCCATGCTCGTGCGCGTGCGGTCGATCGCCGACAGCAGCGATCCGTCCGTGCCCCCCGACCGCACCGTCCGGTCGATCTCCAGCGCGCGATACGTCGCCGGGTCGATGCACAGGTAGTCGCTCACGACATGCTTGCGCGGCGTGCGGATGTGGGCGACCGACGCCTTTTGCGTCTCTTCCACGTACGACAGCACCGCCGCCACCGCCAGGATCGCCGGGTCATCCGGCGTGAAGCCGAAGCCTTCGGTCGTCTTCGCGCCCCAGTGCCGCTGGATCTGCTCCTTCGCGTGATGGGCCGTGAATTGCCATCCCGGCCGATGCGTCACCGCCGCGATGCCGCGCGATTTCAGCGCCGCCGTGATCGGGTGAGGCTGCCCCGACTGCTGCTCCGGCACAAGGATCTCCGCCGGCCGCAGCCGTGCGATTTCGTCGAGCACGCGCGCTTCGGTGTCGCTCATGGCAACGCACTGCCCGGTCGACAAATCCACCCACGCCAGGGCCGTCTGGTACGTTTGTCCCTTCGCCACCCCGAACGCCACCGCCGCCAGGAAATTGTCGGCCTTGCCGTCGAGCAGCGGCTCGTCGGTCAGCGTGCCCGGCGTCATCAGCCGCGTGACGTCGCGCCGGATCACCCCCTTGGCGCTGGCGGGGTCTTCCGTCTGCTCGCAGATCGCCACCTTGTGCCCGGCCGCGATCATCTTCCGCAGGTACGACTCCACCGCATGAAACGGCACGCCCGCCATCGGAACGGGCTCTTTCGCGTCCCGCGAGCGGGTCGTCAGCGATACGCCCAGCGTCCGATGCGCCGTCTTGGCGTCTTCCCAGAACATCTCGTAAAAATCCCCCATCCGGAAAAACAGCACGTATTCCGGATGCTGGTGTTTGAACTGAACGTACTGACGCATCGCCGGCGTGAGCGAGGGATCATCGGCCGACGGAAGCCGGCTGGGCGTGTTCAGAAGGTCGCTCATCGAAACGCAGCAGCGTATGATTGCGCCGTTGGGCGTTCAAGTGCCGTCTCTCCCGTCGACCGCCGCCGGTGAGATTCGCTTCGCCCGCTCGTCCTTGCCATGGGTAACCCCGCGCTGCCGTCTTTGAACCGACGTAGCCGTCAGAGTCAGGTCCGTCATGAAAACATGCATCGCCGTTTGTGTCCTGCTGTGCTTCGCCGCCTCCCTGCGGGCCGAAGAAGTCAAAATCGCCGCCTACAACATCGAAATGTGGTCCCACCGCTTCGACAGCCGGGCCATGACCAAATGGGCCAAAACCCAGCCCAAGAGCGACGAACTCACCGAACTGGTCAAAAAGAACAAGGAAGAGGACGACAAGGGCAACTGGGAAGTCGCCACCGTCATCCAGGCGATGAACCCCGACATCATGCTCTTTGAGGAAGGCTGCTCGCAGGACGATCTGGAATACTTCAACAAGCGCTGGCTCGGCGGGGCGTATGCGACGCTGAAAGTCTTCCCCAACAACTCCGGCCGCGACCAGAACGTCGGCATCATCGCCAAGCCCGGGTTCAAGGTGCTGAAAGTCATGGACGACTACTACAAAGAGCCCGACACCGTCGCCAAGGATTGGCTTAAGAACGACCCCGAAGAACAGAAAGTCGCCGCCGACAACCGGCTCTTCGCGCGCGGGCCCGGCTTCATCCTCTTCCAAACGCCCGGCGGCAAGCAGCTGTGGGTCGGCGTCAATCACGAAAAAAGCAAGCACGGCAACAGCATCGACGTCGCCAAATGGCGCACCCGCGAAGCCCTCCGCGTGCACCAGATCATCCTGGACCTGCAAAAACAGGGACCGGCCGACGTCGTCTTCGGCGGCGACATGAACGACGAACTGGGCCTGCAGGAATTCGAGCAGGAAGCCGGCGGCGACAGCATCGCCCTCATCCAGGGCCCCGCCCAGGACGGGGTTATCCTGGCCACCAAGCCCCTGGCCGATAAAGGCGAATTCTCCTTCGGCGGCTACTACAACACCCGCTTCCGCAGCCTCATCGATCACTTCTTCGTCACAAAATCGCTGAAAGACCACATCGAAGTCGTCAGCATCTTCAAGGCCGGCCTCGCCCCGGCCGCCAGCGACCAGTACCCCGGCGTCCTCACGCTGAAGTTCTAGCCGACCCCAACCCCACCAGCTACAAGACGCCGCGGCAATTCGGGCCCTCCCCGACTTGCCGCGGCGGGTCGTTTGGCTGACGATTTTCACCATGACAACCACGTTGTCCGCCTCCTTCGTCCTCTGCCAGCGGGAACTCATCCGGTTCCTCCGACAGAAAAACCGCGTCATCGGCTCGCTCGTCACCCCCATCGTCTTCTGGGTCTTCATCGGCCTGGGCATGGGACACAGCTTCGCCTCCCCCAAAGGCGCCACCACCGAGGGCTACACCCAATACTTCTTCGCCGGCACCGTCCTGCTGTCGCTGCTGTTCACGGCGATCTTCTCGACGATCTCCGTCATCGAAGACCGCCGCGAAGGGTTCCTGCAGGGCGTGCTCGTCGCCCCGGTCGGCCGCATCGCGATCGTCGGCGGCAAAGTCCTCGGCGGCGCCGTCATGGCGACCGGACAAGCCCTCATCTTCCTGCTGCTCGGCGCCGTCAGCGGCATCATCCATCTCACCCTCGTCTCCACGCTCGCCTCCATCGGCGTGATGTTCATCGCCTCCATCGGCCTCACCGCACTCGGCCTGTTCACCGCCTGGAAAATGAGCAGCACGCAAGGCTTCCACGTCATCATGAACATCTTTTTCATGCCCATGTGGATGCTCTCGGGCGCGTTGTTCCCGATCCGCGACGACATGCCCCGACTCTTTCAATACGCGATGCTCGCCAACCCGCTGACCTACGCCCTCGCCTGCTTGCGCTACGCCTTCAGCCACGGCCCCGAAGGCTTGCCCGGCATCCTCGGGAACTGGCAACTGACCTTCGGCGTCACGGTCGCGGCCAGCATCGTGATGCTCCTGCTGACCATCTGGATCGCCCAAGGCCGCTCCGCCGCCGACGCCGTCTGAGCCTGGTCTACAATCCCGCGGCCCCCGACGTAAATGCCGCCAATCGATTCGGCCCTCTTCCCATCGGTGACGTATGACGACTAAACCCCTGCTCCTGCTCGCCGCCCTCGCCTGCGGTTTTGCCGTCCTCCCCGGCTGCGATCGCTCCGCCTCCGCGGACAACCCCTCCGCCAGCACTTCGGCGAGTGCATCGGCCGCCCCCGCCGACGGGCTCGACACGCTCTTTTCCATCGCCCCCTTCACGCTCACCGATCAGGACAACCAGCCCTTCGGCACCGAGCAATTGAAGGGCAAAACCTGGATCGCCTCCCTCTTTTTCACCACCTGCCCCGGCCCCTGCCCCATGATGCAGGGCCGACTCAACGCCATCGAAGACGCCGTCCAGAATCCCAACGTGTTGATCGTCTCCGTCTCCGTCGATCCCGAGCACGACACCCCCGATAAAATGAAGGCCTACGCCAAGCGCATGGGCGTCGACGACCACCGCCGCTTTTTCCGCCCCGGCCCCCTCGCCGAAGTGCAACACGTCGCCAATGACGACCTGAAGCTCGCCTTCCAACCCGCCACCGCCACCTCCCCCATCGTCCACGCGACGAAGTTCCTCCTCGTCGACAAATCCGGCAACGTGCGCGGCATCTACTCCACCGAAGACGACGCCTCCATGAAACAACTCGGCCAGGACGCCCGAAAACTCGCCGCCGAACAATAAGCCGCGCCGCCGCGGCCGCCACGAATACACCGATCCCCTACCCAAGATTCAGGCTTCCCCCTGATCGCGGGCCGGGGTGATTTGGGTTATCCGTAACCCTCATGGGCGTCGGCCAGGCGACTCGAGTCTTTCGACGCGCTCCCCCGCGCCCTGGTCCGCCCGCCACCCCCCGCCCACAACCGCCCGCCGATCATCACGCGCTGTCGATCGACGACGTCGTCCGCCGCCTCCAGACTGATCCGCAGCGAGGCTTGTCCGACGCCGCCATCGCAGCGCGCCGCCGCTCCCATGGCCGCAACGAACTGCCCCAGCCGCCGCCCGTCCCGTGGGTGCTGCGCCTCCTGAAACAATTCAACAGCCTGATGATCTGGATCCTCATCGCCGCCGCCGGCATCGCGCTCGGGACCGGCGAATGGGCGGATGGCGGCATCATCCTGGCGATCGTCGTGATCAACGGCGGGCTCGCC
>JBQCCH010000214.1:0-10859 GCA_051962375.1 Tepidisphaeraceae bacterium | reverse complement strand
GGCGGTTTCCAGCACCTGGGCGTCATCGGTCACCTGCTCCAGCGGCACCTGGCAGGCGGCATACGCGCTCAGCAGGTCTTGCCGGCGGACGACCTGGGGCGTTTGCAGTTCCCACAGGCTGGCGCGGGGCAGCGTCTGCTGCACTTTGGCCGGCAGCGGGCCCTGGGCTTGCTTGATCGTCAGCTTCACCGGCAGGGCGGGGATGGCGCTGCCGTGCTCGATCGCGTGGGCGAACGTCCGCTCGATCAACGTCGCCGACACCAGCGGCCGGGCCGCATCATGGACGGCAACGAACGGAATCTCCGCCGGCACCGCCCGCACGCCGTTCAATACGCTTTCCGCCCGCGACGCGCCGCCGTGTGCAAACAGGATTTCCTGTCGCTTGGCATCCGATGCCGACTCCGTCAACGCCTCTTCGACCCGTTCCAGCAGATCGGGCGGCAATACGGTTCGAGGATCCGCCCCCGGCGGAAGGACAAATACGACGCAGGCGACATCCCGACCCAGCCGATCCAGAAATGCCCCCGCCGACCGCGCATACACCGATCGGCCGGCGATGGTTTCGGCGAGCTTGTCGCGCCCGTACCGAACGCTGCGCCCCGCGGCAGGAAGAATGACGGCAACGCTGGGCATGGTCACGTCGAACTCGTCGCCCGATCCCGCCGGGCGGGCGGGGCATCGCCCAAACGCCCGAAAATCATCTTGCCGGCGTTGGTCTGCACGGTGTTGGTCACCACGAATTCGACGTCTTCATTCATGTGCGATCGGCCCTGCTCGACGACGACCATGGTGCCGTCGTCCAGATATCCGATGCCTTGGCCGGAGCCTTCGCCAGGCTTGATGACCTTCACGTTCAACCGCTCGCCGGGCAAAACTTCCGGCTTCATGTTGGCGGCCAGCTCATTGATGTTGATCACATCAATGCCCGCGATCTGGGCGACCTTGTTCAGGTTGTAGTCGGTGGTGACGATCCGCCCCTCAAGCTCTTTCGCCAGCGTCATCAGCCGCTGGTCCACACCCTCATGATCCTCACGGCCGGGCGTGTCGTAGGTGACGACTTCGACCTTCGGCGAGTGCTGCAGCTTCGTCAGCACATCCAACCCCCGCCGGCCGCGGTTGCGCTTGAGCCGGTCGGCACTGTCGGCGATCTGCTGTAATTCGATCAGCACGAACCGCGGGATAATCAGCTGGCTCTCAAAAATGCCGCTTTGCACGATGGCCGCGATGCGTCCGTCGATCAGCACGCTGGTGTCGACCAAAATCGGGCGGGCCCCGCGCGTCTGCGTGCGGAATTCAACGTACGGAATGATGAATCGGAAATCGTCCTTGGTCTGCAGGATGAAGCTGATCGACATGTAAGTCGTCAGGCAGCCGACCACCAGCGTGAGATAAGATTCAAGCGCGATCCGCTGCGGCCCGCTCAAGCCGGTGACGAGCTGCTCGACGAGCAACTGCACGACGAAGCTTAACGCGTACGCCATCGCCACGCCGACGATCAGCCCAAAAAATACCCCGGCGAACAACCCCAGCTTGCGGCGGGGGGAAAGGATATCCAGGCACACCGCGAACACGCCCAACGCCAGCGCGATCGCCAGGGCGAGCCAGGTTTGAGCCCCCAGCGGCGTGTCCTTGTCCACCACATAGTGCCAACCCACCGCTGCCATCAGCAGGATAAAGAGGGCGCGGAGGATGGTCAGAAGCGGGTTCATCCGATGTGAATCAATCGATACGCGTACAGCAGTACGACGACGCCAATGATAACCCGGTAAACCGCAAAAGGCACGAATCCGCGCCGCCGCACCCAGGCCATGAACCACGCGATGACCGCCAGCGCCACCAGGAAGCTGACGATCGACCCGATCCCCAGCAGCATGCACTCGTGCGGGGTCAGGCGGTGCCCGACGTACAGCTCATCGCCCGGCTTGATCGCGTGGCGCAGGTCAAACAGGCAGGCCGCGAACATGATCGGGATCGACATGAAAAAGCTGTACTCCAAGGCGGCCGCCCGCGTGAGGTTCGCCAGCTGGCCGGCGGCGATCGTCGACATCGATCGGCTGGTCCCCGGAAACACCGCGGACAAAATCTGCACCGCACCGATCCAGACCGCCTGCCAGGGCTTCATCTCCTCCAATCGCGTGACGATCGGCGGATGGGTGTGCGGGGTGGCCTCGTAGCGATCGGCTTCGGCGACTTCCGAAGGCACCGTGGGCACGCCCGCTTCGGCGGCGGCGGCGGCGGTGGAGAGCAGCCGACGCTCACGCGTGCCGTAAATCAGGTCCACCACGCCCATGATCAGCCCGCCGATGATCAGCGAATACCCCATCACCGCGACCGACTCCAGATTCTTGTCGATCAACTTCTTCGCCAATGCCGCCGGAATCGCGGTCACGACCGTTCCGATCATCACCAGCGCGACCGGGTGCGTGTAGCACTTGCGCAGCGTGAGCCCGCCATGGAAAAACGATTTGACGAACTTCACGATCTGCGGCCAGAAATAAACCACCACCGCCAGCACGGCCGGCAGCTGGATCAGGACGGCAAACAGCTTCCAGAAGTTGTCGCTCAGGCTCGCTTCGCCCGCCAGCACGGATTGCGCCAGGCGGATGTGGGCCGTCGAACTGACGGGGAGGAATTCGGTCAAGCCCTCGACGATCCCGAGGACGATGGCAAGCACAGGGTCAGAAATAGTCACGATGTCCTTATCGGCAAAAAATCGGATTCCGCGGAATCGCCAAGCATGAGTCCGCAAGATGTGTAAAAGATGAGCCACCTTGCAGCGGCGTTTTTCAATTCGCCCGCATCAGTTCCACCGAGCGGCGGACATACCCAACCGCCGACCAGACCGTTGCGATCAGCGTTACCCAGATCAGCAAGTCCCGAAAGGCCGTCGCGTAGGTCAGGTAGGCCTCTCGCCACTCAGGGCGGTGCTGCAGCACGACGCCCAGAAAATAGACATACGCCACGATCACCAGGATCGTCACCGATTGCAGCACCATTTTGATCTTGCCCGCGAATTCGGCGCCGAATTGCACCTTCATGCTTTCCATCAGCCCGCGAAGGCTGGTCACAAGCAACTCACGCCCCAGGATCACCACCACCATCGCCGGCGTCACGCCCGTGATGGTGTGCACGACCCACGCATGCCCCTCGATCGGGCTCGGAATGATGAAGTTTTTCCCCGCGAAAAACACGAAGCTGCCGAGCACCAGGATCTTGTCGACGAACGGATCCACCACCCGGCCGAAGCGGCTTTCCACCTTCCACCGCCGGGCGAGGTAGCCATCGATGAAATCGGTCGTGATCGCCACCAGGCAGATGAAAAACGCCCACGTCAGCAGCGTGCTATGGCCGCGGCCTTCGTATTGGTACCAGGACAGGAGCGTGAAAAAAACGATCGAGAGGATCAGGCGCGAGGTCGTAATGAGATTGGGGACTTGTCGCCACACGAGCGGGCCGATTGTAAGGGTGGGGGCGTCGCCGTGCCAGTAACCGGCAATCCGCGCGGTTTAGAAGGCTGTTTCAGGGTTGGCCCGCCCGGTTCACGCACCATTTGCAGTCGCACGCAGCGCCCTCCCGCGTCGCGGCCACGTGCCGGAGCGTGATCGGGCAATGCTCCTTCGGGTCTTTCGCTTTGGCTCGGGTCGGGCAGCCGCAACCGTCCCGGACCGGGTCACGATCCGGCAACTGCAGAAACGGCCGGCCGCAATACGACGTGCACCCCTGCGTCACCCGAAGCGGACATCGCTCGCAAATCTCCGCCCGCGCCGACCAGTCGGGCGCTTCGGCCAAGAGTCCGAGCGCCCGCACCCGCGACGCCACAGCCTTGCCGGCCGCGCGAAGCAGTGGAGGGAGCGACGTTTGAGGGCGGGTAAGCAAAAGCATCGGCAACCGCGTTATTATCGGTCGTTCCCACCCGCCCGCATGAATCGGCCGGCATTTGCTCCTACACTCCGCCGACGATGGCTCGACCCGACCTCACCTGGCGCATCGGAACGATCGGCTTCGCCTACGCGCCGTGGCGGGGCGTGTTTTACCCCGCCCACGTGAAGCCGCCCCAGCAGTTGTCGTATTACGCCTCGAAGTTCGATGCCGTCGAGCTCGACACCACCTTCCACGCCATGCCCACGCCCGAGCGCGTCCGCGTCTGGGCCGATCAGGTGGATGACGCGTTTCGGTTTTGCGTCAAAGCCCCCAGGATCGTCACCCATGAAGACCAGCTCGATCGCAAGGCCGACCTGCTGAAGGTGTTCATCGACACCGTGCAGGAACTGGGGCCCAAGCTGGGGGCGATCCTTCTGCAATTTCCCGCGACCTTCGATCCGGCCAAGGCCGGCGCGTTGCTGAAATTGATCGACGCGACCCGCTCGCCCGTGCCGCTGGCGGTGGAAGTGCGGCACCGCGGGTGGTTTGATCAGCACGCCATCCAGGCCGTCGCCGATCGGGGAGTGGCTGTCGTATCGAACGATTATCTCGACCAAACCCAGCCGATCATCCCCCAGCCGACCGTCTACGTCCGCCTGATCGGCGAGCACGATCGCTACCCATTGAAAAATCAGGAAGAGGCCGACGTCGAGGAGCGGCTGTCTTGGTGGGTCAAGCGCATCGAAGACAAGGCGCCGCTCGGGGCAACGGTCTGGGTCTTTACGAACAATGACTACGCCGGCTATTCGATCGGAACATCGCAGAGGCTGCGTCGGCTGGTCGGCCTGCCCGATCGGCCGCGCCAGGAGCACCCGCTGCGAACGCTCTTCGATTGATCATTCCCGCCAGTCATTCCTGCGCCGCCCGGCTCGCGGCCAGCGCCAGGCGCGCCTTTTTCGTCCGCTGACGCAACGCCTCTCCCATGACGATCGCGCCGGCGTGCGACAGGGAGAGCGAACTGGCGCCCCCGACGGAAGGAATCGTGATGAACCGATCGCACAGTTGCCGCGTCGCGCCGGAAAGACCGCGTTTTTCGCCGCCGATGCAGAGCATCACGGGCTTGGTCAGGTTCACGTCGAACACCGTCCGCCGAGCGCCGGCCAGGCAGCCGTAGATGCGCACGCCGAATTTCTTCAGGTCTTTCAGCAATTCCGTCCCCTCAAACTGCACGAGCGCTACGCGTTCCAGTGCGCCCGAACTGGCGCGGGCGATCTCGGTTTCGTCAAAATCCCACAGGTGTTTCTTGACCAGCACCGCATGCACGCCGACCGATTCGGCCGTCCGCAGGGTGAAGCCCAGGTTGCGGGCGTCGTCGACGCCTTCCAGCATCAGCAGCAGCGCCGGCTCGGACAATCCCCGCACGCGCTCCAGCAGATCGCCCGGCGTCAGCCGCGGTTTAGGAAAGGCCACCGCAATCACGCCGCCGTGAGAATGGCTGTGCGCCATCGCCTTGATCTCAGAGACGTCGACCCGTCGCACCGGCACGTTCGCGGCCGCCGCCAGGTCCAGGATCTCCTGCGCCTTCGTCGCCGCCAGGTCGTGCTTCAGCAGCACCACTTGAATCCGCCGCTGCCGCGCTTGCAACGCCGCGGTCACGCACTGCTTGCCCTCCAGATTGATCATCGGCGGCATGATACTGCGGGAGGGGACGTCCGGACGAATCGCACCGCCAGGCGCTGCCGTCTCAACGCTGCGCCACCAAAAGCGATGGCTGGAAGCGAGAAGCCCATTCCTGCTCGGCGTCGGCGACGGCGCGCTCGATGCGATCGCCCATCATCAGCGTATCTTCCGCGTCGGCGGGGCGGCGGTCGGCCGTCAGCGTCACCTCCACCACGCTCGCGCCGCGCTGCACCTGCAAGGTGATCGCTTCACCGGCCGAATAACTGCTGACGGCCTGGCGGAATTGTTCCGGCGTGGTCGTCAGCCGCAGCGACTTGCCCGAACCGACGCCGAGGATGATGTCGCCGTCGAATAAAAATCGCGCCGCGACAAACCCGGGCACGGGCAGAACCGGCACGCCGCGGGGCGGCGCCTCGGCGGGATCAACGTCGTCCGAGCCGGAGGTGATGAACGTGACGCCCAGAAACGCCTGCGATGACCCGTCGGCCGGGTGGATCTTCGAGCGGATCAGCGCGTATTTGACGATCGCTTCCAACGCCTCGGTTTGGGAGGCCGACCAGGAGCGGGACGCGGTCACCAGCGGCTCCAAGGCGGCCGTGGACAGACCCATCAGCGTTTCTCGGGCGGCTTCACGGGCGGCCGGGTCGCGACTGCCCAGCTGCGTCAATCCTTGCTCGACGCGCGGATCGGCCGCCCGCGGGGCGTCGGCCGCGCGGGCCGACGGGATGCAAAGACTTAAACTGAGAGTGACCAAGGCAAGACGGGGCAAAAACGGCTTCAAGTGTGTGTTCACGCGTCGTGGCCTCGCAAAAACAGAGCGAGCGGTTCAGGCTGGACGCAGAATGTATCGGATCGATCGGCCGTTATGAAGATAAATTTATCAGGTGTTGCGCGTTTTTCTGCAGCCACGCGATCTTCCGCACGACCATCCCTAAGAACGCCGCCCCATCCATGCGGGCAAACTGCCCCGTCGCGGCGATCGGGAAGACCGCCTCTGCGACCAGTGCTTCGATCATAAGCCACGGCACCGCACCGAGTTCGGCTTCGCTGAGCAGGACGACCTCGTCGTACCCCTTCAAAAACCGCTTGAACCGGACCTCGTCCGGATGCTCCGGCCATTTGGAAACGTCATCGTCCCCGCCCAGGATGCTGAACTGCAACGCCCCGTTGGCGATATCCAGAATGCGCGGCAACACGCGCGCGGAGTCATAATCGATGACGGCCACCACCCGGTTGTCGCGGTAGAGCATGTTCCCCGGGTGCCAGTCGCCGTGAATCACCTGCTTCGGCCAGGTTTCCATGCCCAGTTGGTCGACCGTGCTGGCGGCATGGTTGTAGCTTTTGAGCAGGTAATCGCAGACCTGGACGATGTTCGGGGCATGCGCCAGCGTCTTGGGAATCTGCCGCAATCCCGATTCGACGGCCGGCGCCATGTGATAGCTGCCCAGCGACGGCTGGTATTGCGATTCAAAGTTCTCCAGCAGCTTATGATACAGCGCCAAAATGCGGCCGGAATCGCCGGTGGCTTCCAGCGATTGCGGGTAATTCTGGCCTGGGATGAACTCAAAAAGCTCGTACGTCGCCCCGCGCCACTGCAGCAGCGAATTGTTGTCTTTACGGGTCCCGATCAGGTGGGGCAGCGGAAATTGCTGGGCCATCAGGTGAAGCTGGATCTGATGGCAAAACGCGACCTTGAACGCGTCATCCCGCCCGCGCGCCCGGCGCTTCAGCAGGTATTTGCCGTGTTCCGCGACGATCAACAGCTTGGGCGCCTTGCGGCTGCCGCGCGGGAATTCCACGACCGATTCGATGATCCCGATGTCATAGTTCGACAGCGCGACGGCCAATTCCTCGGCGGAGAATTTCTCGCGTCCGTCCGGCGAGCGGGGCTCGTTGGGGTTGGAGGAAAGCGGTTGCGTTGCGGGAGATTCCATGGAGCCCGTTGAAGTCTAGATACTCCGCCCCGGAACACAAGAATTTCGCTTCCCGTTCGCTGCCTGGCGGGGCGCCTGGCGGGGCGTCGGTACGATTCGCCCGGCATTCGCCTCATCCTTTTGCCGGGCCAGGCCGATGAAACGAATCAGCGGAAACGAATCAGCTGAAATTAATCAGCGGCCATTCATATCGAGGCCGGCGCTCGGTGGTTATCGGGCATGACGGGATTGGCGGGCCGATACTGATGCCGAAAAATCCCGCACTAACATTCGCGGGCGTGCGGGGTCTTAGGAGTGACGACATGCGACGCATCCGGACCATTCCCTTGCTCCTGGGGCTTTGCCTGACGGCAGGCGCTCAAGCCCAGGACCACACGCAGCTTGAGGTGCGGGCCGCCGCCGCCGACGCCCGCAACGATCTGCGCAGCCAGTTGCTGGAGGTCTACCTCGCCCCGGGCGTGCGGATGGCCGACGTCATCCAGGACGTGCCGGCCGTGAATCTGGACGCCATCCTCGCCAAGGCCGACACCGTCGGGCAGCCGCGATGGGTGGGCCAGGACATCGTCCAGGTCAAATTGCATTTGATGGCCCGCGATCTGGTCAACGCGATCCAGGGAGTAAGGCAGTCGCTGATCAAGCGCATGAGCGAATCGGATTTCAACCGCTTCAAGAAAGAGTGGATCAATCGCAGCTTTCAGGCGACCGGCCAAGCTATTCCGGCGGGGCGGATTCGGCAGGTCGTGACGACGCTCCAGCCGATCGCCTGGGCCGCCGTCCCGCCCGACGCCCGCGCCGACGTCGCCAGCCGCGCCAAGGCCAACGCCTCATCCAAGATCCTCGCCCAAACCTACGCCATCCGGTTCGGCCCCAATGAAACCGTGGAAAACCAACTCGCCGGCGAGCGCGGCAAAACGAATCTCGTAACCTGGGCCGATGCGCTGCCGGCAACGCGGATTCTGCTTCGCGACGATCGGCAGATGGATATCGGTGTGTACGTCGATCGGCCGGGGCTGGCGGATGTGCTCAAATCGTCGCTGCTTCCGAACGCGACGGGGGATTCCGCCCAGGCGCTGGCGAAGGGCGTCGGCGGTCTGCCCGAAGTCGTCACCGGCTCGGCGTTGCTGGGGGCCATGCCGGCGACCGCACCGCAATCCAATCTGGTCATTCACCAGGCGCCCCCCTGGGCGTCCGACCCGATCACCGCTCAAGGCGAAGCCAAATTCAGCACGACTCAACTCCGCACCGCCCGCGCGGCCGAACGAACGGCACGCGAGGCGTTGCGGGACAAGCTTCAGACCCTCACCATCGACAACGGCGTGCCGTTATCCCAGGCGCAGCCCCATGCCGCCGTCCAGGCCGCGATCGGCGAAGCCGTCGAACGGGCCAGGGTCGCCCAGGTCGATTACCGCGCCGACGGATCGGCACTGGTCACCATCAGCCTCGATCCCAACGACCTGCTCGACGCCCTGACCGGGCAGTGATCGCACCGGGGCCGGCTCAGCCGTTTTCCACGATTTGTCGAACGTAGGGGTTGGACGCCAGTTCATCCCCCAGCGTGCTCATCTCGCCGTGCCCGGGGAGCAAACGCGTCGTTTGCGGCAGTTTCATCACCCGGCGGACGCTTTGACACAGCTGCTCAAAGTCCGAATCCGGCAAATCATACCGGCCGATCGCGCCGCCGATGATCAGATCGCCGCCGATGAGGGTTTCTTCGCTCTCAAAGTAAAACGCCACATGCCCCGGCGAATGGCCCGGCGTGTGAATCACCCGGCAGCTGAGCCCGCCGATCTGCAGCACCTGCCCGTCCGCCAACAGCCCATCCGCCTTCCCGGGCGGAATCGTGAAAGGGAGCTGGAAAAATCGCGTCGAGGGGTTATTCAGCTTCGGTTCGTCTACAGGATGGATCAACACCTTGGCATTCGGGAAAGCTTCCCGCACCAACGCGTGGTCGGCGATGTGATCAAAATGGCCATGCGTGAGCCACAACCCGATGAGATCCCAGCCGTTGGACTTCACCTCATCCAGCAATCGGCCGATGGTATGATCAGGCGCGTCGAACAGAACGCACTGGCCGGTGGCGTCGTCGACGACGAGAAAGCAGTTGGTTGCGGCAATTCCGCCGCTGGCCATGAGGACTCGCATGATCGGGTAGTGTAGAGCTTCCCGGACCGCCGGGCGAGTCGAAGGAACGAGGAAACGATGAGCCGCTCACCGAGGGTGATGGTTTCGGGATGCTTTGACCTGCTTCACAGCGGGCATGTCGCCTTTCTGGAAGAGGCGGCCGAGCAGGGTGAACTTCATGTGTGCATCGGTTCAGACCAAACGGTGCTGCAACTGAAGGGGCGTCCGCCGATCAACTCGCAGGAGGAGCGGCTGTATCTCATTCAGGCGCTTCGCTGCGTGAAAGAAGCCTATGTCTCCTCCGGGTCGGGGTTGCTCGATTTCCTGCCGGAATTGGAAGCGATCAAGCCCGACGTTTTTTTCGTCAATGCAGACGGCGATTCGCCCCTGAAGCGGGAGGCGATCGCCGCGCGGGGGGCCGCCTACCGAGTCGCGGAGCGGAAACCGCACGCCGATCTGGCGCAGCGGTCGACGACATCGTTGCGGCAGGTGCACGTCGTCCCGTATCGACTGGATCTGGCGGGCGGCTGGCTCGATCAGCCCTTGGTCAGCAAACTTGCCGCCGGCCCGGTGATCGGGTGTTCGCTCGAGCCGCGCCAGGAATACGAGCTTCGCAGCGGCATGGCCTCCAGCACGCGCCGGGCGGCGATCAGCCTCTGGGGGCCGAAACTGCCCGCGCAGGATCGCGAGCGATTGGCGAAGATGATCTTCGCGTATGAAAATCCGCCCGGCACGACGAATGTAGCCGGCTCGCAAGATGCGATCGGCATCGTTTACCCCGGCGTCAGCTACATGTACTACGCCGGCGAATATTGGCCGCAGCGGATCGTCTCGACGCTGAATCGCGACGTGATCGACTTTTTGCAAGACCATCTCTACCTGCTCTTCACCCAGCCGCGGCCGGGGCGGTTTGAAGTGTTGTCCGAAGAACGCCGCAACCCCACCGACGCCCGCCGCCTGTCCGACGCCGCCGAGGCCGCCTGGAGCGCCTTGCTCGCCCGCGACGCCAAACGCTTCGGCCAAGCCATGACCGACAGCTTCAACGCCCAGGTGGCGATGTTCCCCCTGATGACCACGCCCGATATCCTCAACACCATCGAAACCCACCGCGGCAAAACCCTCGGCCACAAAATCACCGGCGCTGGCGGCGGCGGGTATGTGGTGTTCTTTAGCGAACAACCGATCGAAGGGGCGCAGCGCGTGCGAATTCGGACGGAAGACTAGCGTCCTCAGATAAGGAAAGGGTGATGTCCGAAACTCCAG
>JBQCCH010000213.1:0-3216 GCA_051962375.1 Tepidisphaeraceae bacterium | reverse complement strand
AGCCAGCGTGAAGCCCGCGAAAAATTCAACAACGAATGGGTCAACACGCTCAACCAGGCGGATGAAAAGAAGATTCCGTACAGCGACGTGCTGACCTACCCGGCGGATTGGCCCGATCTCTCGGCCCGCCGCGATGCGACCGTCCGCGACGAACGCTCCGTGAACGCGGCCGACGAAGCCGTCAACACGCTGCTCAACAAGACCCTGCCCGAAATTCCGTTCGACAACGTGGGCTTCGCCGACGTCGTCCAGTTCCTGCGTGACACCACCCAGGCGAACATCTTCGTCAACTGGAAAGCCCTGGAAGTGGCCGGCATCGACCGGAACGCCCCGGTGACCCTCCGCCTGCGGAACGTGAAGTTCAGCAAGGTGCTCAAGACGATCCTCGACAGCGTCAGCGGCGGCTCGGCCAGCAAGCTAGGCTACACCGTCGATGAAGGCGTCATCACCATCAGCACGCAGGAAGACCTGGCCTCGAACGTCGAGACCGTCACCTACGACATCCGCGATCTGACCCTCACCATCCCGGACAACACCGACGCCCCGGACTTTGACCTGACCCAACAGCAGGGCCAGGGCGGCAGCCGCGGCGGCGGCCAGGGCGGCACCGGTGGCGGCGGCGGTGGTGGCGGCGGCCAGAGCCTGTTCGGCGGCTCGGGCAACAACAGCAACAGCCAGCAGACCGAAGAGCCGACCCGCCAGGAACGCGAAGAGCAGATCAAGACCCTGATCCGCGACACCGTCGGCGCCGGCACGTGGAAGGAAGACGGCGGCCAGCTGGGCAACCTCAGCTCGCTCGGCGGCCAGCTGATTGTCACGCAGACCCCCGAAATCCAGCAGCAAATCGCCGGCCTGCTCGCCAAGCTGCGTGAGCAACGCTCGATCCAGGTCATGCTCGAAACGCGCTTCCTCACGGTCCAGCGCAACTTCCTGGAAGACGTGGGCGTCGATTTCGACTTCTACTTCAACTTCAACAACAACGCCCTGGCGGGCCAGCCCGTCGGCGGCACGTTCAACGCCCTGAACGGCAACACCGGCACGACCGCCGGCACCGGCCTGTTCAGCGCGGCGAACGTCACCGATCCGGTCACCGGAAAGGCTGTCACCGGCGTCGCCCCTGTCGCGGTGCAGCAGAACTCGTCCACCTTCACGCAGGCGAGCAATCTGGTGACCGGCGTCAACGGCAACCTCGCCAGCTCCTTCGCCCAGCCGAGCCTGACCACCACGATTAACGCCTTCCTGGATGACTTCCAGGCGAGCATCCTGATCCGGGCCACGCAAGGCAACCAAAACGTCACCCAGCTCACGGCCCCGCGCCTCACGCTGTTCAACGGCCAACGGGCTTACATCATCGTGTCGACCCAGCAGGCGTACGTCAGCGACCTTACCCCGGTCGTCGGCCAATCGTCCGTCGGGTTCGATCCGACCGTCGATACCGTCCAGTCGGGTGTGGTGCTCGACGTCCAGGCGACCGTCTCCGCGGATCGCAAGTACGTCACCCTCAACATGCGGCCGGAACTCTCGACCCTGCTGGGCCTGCAGAGCTTCCCCGTGTTTGCTGGGGCCAGCACCAATAACAACAATGGCAACGGCAACACCGGCAACACGACTGGCACCGTCGCTGACAACCAGTTCGGCTTCATCCAGGAACCCGTCCTGCAGATCACCAAGGTCCGCACGACGGCCAGCGTCCCCGATGGCGGCACCCTCCTGCTGGGCGGCACCACGATCAGCGGCGAAATCGAACGTGAAGCCGGCGTCCCGGTCTTGTCCGAAATCCCGTTCCTGAAGCGGGCCTTCACCAACCGCAGCTACGCCAAGGACGAGCAGGTGCTGCTCATCCTCGTCAAGCCGACGATCATCATCCAGCGGGAAATCGAACAGCAAAGCTTCCCGCTGCTGACCAGCCGCCCGCAATAAGCGAGCGACCGATCGAGCGACAATCCCGAAGCCGACCCGCCACCCCGGGTCGGCTTTTTCTCGTGGCCTACAAATGTTAGCAGGCAATTAAGGTACGAGGACGAAGATAGCCACTGCGCTACAAATCGTCCGCTGAGGAGGGGGAAGAGCATTCGAGTTGTCTGCTTGTAGTAATCGTGGTATCGCCTGCATCGATCGGCCGATGAAATGGCTGATGCGATAGCCAAGTCGCACGCGAAATCGAAACGGTCCATCTAATTACCAACGACTTTCGCCACGCGAATCCTTTCGCTCCGTGCGCTCGAATGCGCAGCGCGTCGGCTCGCTGCTTTGAGGGGACGGCCTGCAAAAGCCGGATTACTGCAGATCCGCTATCACACTCGCAGCATAGCAACTAATATCGGCAACTGCAGGAAATTGATCTGCGTAACAGTGCGCCAGATTTGAGACTCTTGAAAAGCCGCGATAGTCGGCTAACGTGCAACGCGATCGCCGGCCAGTAAAAGTTAGATTCTTGTTCAACTGTAATCTCTGGACGAGGAGGCAGGCGAAATCCTTCAAGAGCGAGACGCTTGAAAGCACGGGGCAATAATTTATCCAATTGAATTAAGGCACGTACTTTCGCGCAATCAGGCCGAAGAAAAACCAATCCACCTGAACGCGCGATTCTGGTCGCCCCATTGGCGACGACTGCACGAATTACGCGATGCCGAAGTAGGGAAAGGCTTTCGTCACGGACAACCGACGAGCCTAAAAGAGTCGCGGTAGTCGCTACCACAGTAGACCACCTATTGTAGCATTGTACGCTAGACAGATTTTGTGGTGCAGGGTGAATTGTCCGCCTACTCGCGACTGCGGCTGCCGGATTTAACAGTATGGTAACGATCCCTCATTTCCCAGTCACTGCGGAGCATTCATGGTCAACTCCGAGCGTTCGACGATGCGGGAAACACGCTTGGACGGCGATACACTATGCCCCGCGAAGTTGGATTAATTAACCTACTGACCGTTCACCATGTAGAATTCGGGTACCACAAACAATATTACCTAAAGAGGCCACGCCCCCTGCAGCTTTAGAAATTGAAGCGGTGGACACTTGACACCCCTCCAGAACTAGTTATTGTCGTCCGCGACACAATAATCGGGGAGGGGGGGTGTCTGAGCCAACGTCCGGTCTTGCCTGCTGATTTCCGAACCTCTTTCTTATTTGCGAGGATCATATGACACACGTCGAAATGCTCACGCGGCGCATTCTTTTTCAAGCGGTCCAACTTTCAAATGCTTCCGAGAACGTGA
>JBQCCH010000212.1:0-3901 GCA_051962375.1 Tepidisphaeraceae bacterium | reverse complement strand
CGCCCTGAACAGCACGGCGGAAATGTTGTCATCGTCGATGCGGGGAAAGACGCTGCGCGAGTCGATCGAAACCTTGTAGCCCGCCCGGCCGAAGAGGTCGACGGTGCTGGACTGCATGCTGCCCGACGGCAAGCCGATGCGTAGGTGTTCGGGCGGTAAACGGGTGCTGATCATGCCTGCTCTCACTTCGATTTCTTGGCGGCCGCCGCGCGGCGCGTGGTGACAAACAGCTCGTAAATCTCGTCGGCCTTCAGGTGGCTTTCGACGAATTTCTGCGCGTCCTCCACGGTCGATTCCGGCTCGATCGCGTCGGCCTCGAGCAATTGTTCGCGGATAGTTTCGTCGATGGGAGCCGCGGCCGCGTCCATGCCGAACAGCATGGTGTAGGCCTCAACGAACGGCGTCATCTCCGGCAATTCCTTCAGGAACGCCCGGCCGTCTTTCTTGCCCAGCGTTTTCAGCCGTTCGAAACTCAGCGTGTGTTCCTTCTCGAAGATCATGTTCAGGATCTCGCGGAACATCACCACCCGGTGCTCGATCTCCGGATATTTCGGGCCGATGATCTCGACGACTTCGAGCTCGGTCGCCACGCGGAGTTCGTTAAGATCGACGAATTCGCGGTCGATGATCGCCATCGCCCCTTGGGCGCGGGCATCGGTCGTGTCGTAGCTCAGGATGCCCATGACCAAGGCGCGCAGCGGATCGACCGGCTGCTTCGGCTCGGGCTTGCCCTCCTTGAGCAGCTTCTTGAGGAGCGATTTCAGGTTGTCGGCGTGCTTCGTGGCGTTCTTCATGAGTGGGCTTGGGTCTTGTCATCTCCCGGGCGATTGCCCCGGAGTTCATTTTCTTCGTTGACGGCCTTATCGATCAATTCCAGCACCTGGATCTCCTTGCGAAGGGCCTCATCCAGATGGAATTTCAGGAACGGAATGGTGCGCATGGGCAAGCTCTTCTGCAGCTTCTGCCGCATCATGCCGGCCGAGTGCTTCAGGGCGTTGAGCGCGGCGGTTTGCTTGCCTTCGGTGCCCATGATGGTCACGAACACATCCGCGGTGCTCAGGTCGCTGGCGACCTTGATGCGCGTAATGCTCGGGAAACCCTCCAGCCGCGGGTCATTGAGCTGGTGCATGATGATGCCCATGAGCTCCTGCTTCAGCGTGCTGGCGATCATTTCAGTTCGTCGTGACATCTCTAATTCCCTTATCACGCAGGACGCCATGCGTCAGGCGTTCAAAGCATCTCGATCCGATAATCCAGCAGGTTGACGCCCGCGTTCAACCGAACCATATCCACGATCTTGCTCAGCCCGCCTTCGACATAACGCTTGTCATTGCTGACCATCGCGACGCCAATCATGGAACGCTGGTGTTCGTCCAGCCGATCGACTTCAGCGACGCTGACGTTGTGCCCATTGGCGATTCGATCCTTCAGACTCAGGATGACCCGGCGCTTGTCCTTCAGCGATTGTGCTTCGGGCACCGCCAGATCCAACTGCAAAATTCCTACGTGCATGGGGGTTAGGCGTGAGCGAGCGGCTTGACGCGGACTTCGATTGTCCGCACTCGCGCCGCCCGCCCACATGCCGGGTTAAAGGGTTCTCTGGAACGTCTCCCGAATATACGCTTCCAGCACATCGCCGATCTTGATGTCATCGTAACCGGCGAGCTTGATGCCGCATTCGAAGCCGGATTTGACTTCGCGGACGTCGTCTTTCGAACGCTTGAGCGTTTCGATCGACAGATCCGCCACGACGAGCTTTCCATCCCGCATGAGCCGGATCTTGCTGCCGCGCTGGATGTGGCCGTCGGTGACCATGCAGCCGGCGATGTTGCCGAGCCGGCTGACCTTGAAGATCGCCCGCACTTCGGCATGGCCGTGCAGTTTCTCGCGCGTTTCCGGTTCGAGCATGCCCGACAAGGCTTTCTTGAGGTCGTCGAAGATCTCGTAGATGACCTTGTACGTCCGAACCTCAACCCGCCGCTGCTCAGCCATCGCACGGGCCGAATCGTCCGGCACCACGTGGAAGCCGATGATGACGGCCTTGCTGGCGTCGGCGAGTTCGACATCGCTCTCGCTGATCGGGCCCACGCCCGCATGGATGACCTTGACCCGCACCTCGTCGGTGTTCTGGTCGGTGATCGTCTTTTGCAGCGTCTCGATCGAGCCTTGCACGTCGGCCTTGACGATGAGGTTGATCGTCTTGATCTGCGACTCTTTCATCTGCCCGTAGATGCTGTCGAGCGAGACTTGCGTCTTGTTCGCCAACTGCTCGGCGCGCTCGGCATTCAGCCGCTCCGCCGCGATCGAACGGGCACGATCCAGGTCATCCATGGCGAAGAATTTATCGCCCGCGGACGGCAGCTCGCTCAGGCTGCTGATGATGATCGGCGTGCTCGGGCCCGCCTCGGGGACCTGCTTCATCTGGTCGTTCAGCAACGAGCGAACCTTGCCCCAGCCCTGGCCGGAGAGGACGACGTCGCCGACGTGCAGCGTCCCATCCTGCACAAGAACCGTTGCGATCGGCCCGAGGCCCGGGTCCATGCGTGCTTCGATGACCGAGCCCCGTGCCGGGGAATCCGGATCGGCCCGCAGTTCGCGAAGTTCGCTTTGGTAGTCCAGGATTTCGAGCAACTCCGGAATGCCCTGGCCGGTGAAGGCGGAGGTTCGCACGACTTCGGTGTCGCCGCCCCATTCCACCGGGTTCAGGCCGGCGCCCGCGAGCTGGCCGAGCACCATGTCCGGGTTGGCATCCGGGCGGTCGATCTTGTTCAGCGCGACGACGATCGGCACTTCGGCGGCCTTGGCGTGCGAGATCGACTCGCTCGTCTGCGGCTGAATGCCCTGGGCGGCATCGACGACGAGCACCACCACGTCGGTCATGTTCGCACCCCGCGCCCGCATCGCGGTAAACGCCTGGTGGCCGGGCGTGTCGATGAACGTGACACGCTTGCCGTTGGGCGTTTGCACCTGCCAGGCGGCAATGTGCTGCGTGATGCCGCCCGCTTCGCCCGCGGCGACGCTGGCGGAGCGGATCTTGTCCAGCAGCGACGTTTTGCCGTGGTCGACGTGGCCCAGGATGGTCACAACCGCCGGCCGCGTTTGTTTGTTGGTCGACGCCTCCGACCGAGCATCGAACTCGGCCATCAGGATTTCTTCCATCGTCGGCTGACGCTTGATCTTCAGCTCGACGTTGTAGGCGAGCGACAAGAGCGCGGCCGTGTCGAAATCCAGCGACTGGTTGATGTTGGCGAACACGCCCTGCTTCATCAACTTGCCGAGCAGTTCGTTCGACTTGACGCCGAGTTCGGTCGAGAGCGAGCGAACGGTGATCGGTTCTTCGATTTCCAGCACACCGCCGCGCTGGGCGATGGTGCGGGCCTGGACATGGGTGCCGCGCGCTTCGGTCTTGCGCAGGTGCATGTCGGTCGCCTGCCGCATGGCACTGGCGGCCTGGATGCGTTCGGCGCGGTCCTTGAGATCGGCTTCGGAGAATTCGCGGAGATTCTCATCGGCTTCGCCGCGACGGCCATCGGGCCCGCGGCGACGAGCGGCCACCGGTTTGCCCTTGGCAGCGGCTTTCTTCTCGCCTTCCGGTCCGCCTTCTTCGTCCTCGGCGACGCGCACGCCGCGCCCGGCACGGGCGAGCGTTTGCGACGTCAACGGACCCTGCGGGCCAGGCCCCTGACCCGGCGGCAGTCGCTTGCGCGGGGCCGAGACGATGTCGGGTTTTTCTTCGCGGACAAGTTTCGGGCCAGCCAGCGTCGCGGGCTTGGGCACGAAGGGGGTTGCAACGGTGGCCGGGCGTTCCGGGCGTGCAGCGCCGCCGCGCTCGAGCCGAACCGTCGGCCGGGCGGAAGGCTGCGGGAGAACGGCTTTCGTCGCTGTCGGCGCGGCCGGTGCA
>JBQCCH010000211.1:0-7139 GCA_051962375.1 Tepidisphaeraceae bacterium | reverse complement strand
TTACACCCCAGCCAGGGGAAAAAAAAAAAATTTTGGACTTGTATTTTTATCTCTCCCCCTGTGTTCCTTTGGTCCCCCGGCGGTTCTGTGCTTTGGGGCTTTCGCGAAAACGCGAAGCTCAATTGAAAAACGCGTGGCTTAGCCCGCCTTCACGGCGCGGGCCGATTTTTCCTGGTATTCGCCCATCGCGCGGAATTTTTCGTATCGGCGTTCGAGCAGGTTGTCGATCTTGAACCGCCGCAGTTCCCGCAGCGCTTTGCTGACGTATTGCTCGAGGTTGTGAGCGGCGGTGTGCGGGTCGCGATGAGCGCCGCCGAGCGGCTCGGGCACGACGGCGTCGATGATGCCGTGCTGCTTCAGGTCACGGCTGGTCAATTTCAGGGCGGCCGCTGCGTCGGCGGCGTTGGCGGCGCCTTTCCAGAGGATGCCCGAGCAGCCTTCCGGGCTGATGACCGAATACCACGCGTGTTCCATCATCGCCACGCGATCCGCGACGGCCAGCCCGATCGCGCCGCCGGAACCGCCTTCACCGGCGATCACGCTGATGATCGGCGTGCGCAGCCGCGACATTTCCATCATGTTGAGGGCAATCGCTTCGGCGACGCCGCGCTCTTCCGACCCCAGGCCCGGATAAGCGCCGGCCGTATCGACCAGTGTCACGACGGGCAGACCGAATTTCTCGGCAAGCTTCATCGCCCGCAGGCCCTTGCGATACCCCTCCGGGTGGGCGCACCCGAAATTGCAGGCGATTTTTTCCTTCGTGTCCCGGCCCTTGTGGTGGCCGATCAGCATGACCTTTTGGCCGCCCATCCGCGTCAGGCCGCAGACGATCGCGCGGTCGTCGGCGTAGCGCCGGTCGCCGTGGATCTCGCGAAACTCGCGGCAGCACATGTCGACGTAATCCCGAAACTGCGGCCGCTGCGGGTGCCGCGCCACTTGAACCGTCTCCCACGGCGAAAGATGGTCGTACGTTTTTTTCAGCAGGGCGGTGTAATTGTCACGCAATTGACGCAATTCGGCGGAATAATCCACCTGCTTGGCGGCCTGCAGGGCTTCGAGTTCGCCGATCTGCTGTTCCAATTTCGCCAACGGCTGCTCGAATCCGAGCGTGTGGCGGAGCGTGGGCTTGGGTTCGGCCGGTGAGTCCAGTGTCGCGGTAGCCATAAAATGTAGTCCGATAGCCTAGAGCAGCCGGGGGCGTTCGGCAAGCCGATTGACACCCGCTGCCCGATCGGGCAATGTCCGCCGGGCGGATTGTCGCCCGGCGAGGTCTCCCGTCACGAAAGTTTATCGGACGTTTATGCAGCAACGCTTGACCATCATCGGCGTGGGATTGCTCGGCGGGTCGCTCGGGCTGGCCGCGAAAAAATACTTAAGCGATTGGACGGTAACGGGTTGCGCCCACCGCGAGGGTTCGCTCATCAAGGCCGAAACCCTGGGCGCGATCGACGCCCGGACGCTCGACCCCGTGGCCGCCGTGCGCGACGCCGATCTGGTCATTCTTTGCACCCCCGTGAGCCTGATCGACCGATGGCTCAGCGACATCGCGCCGCACCTGAAACCGGGCGCGATCGTCACCGACGTCGGCAGCACCAAGCAGAGCATCGTCGAAGCCGGCGAGCGTACGATCGGCGGTGGGGCGTTTTTCGTCGGCAGCCACCCGATGGCCGGCGGGTCGCGCACGGGGGTGGAATCCGCGTCGGCCGACCTGTTTGACGGTAAGACCTGCATCGTCACGCCCACCGACCGCACCAACGACGACGCGCTCAAGAAAGTGGAGCACTTCTGGCGATCGCTCGGCTCACGGGTGGTTCGCCATGACCCGCGCGTGCACGATCGGCTGGTCGCCTTGGTGAGCCATCTGCCCCATGCCGCCGCCGCCGCGCTCGTCGCCGTGCAGAATGAGGCTTCGCTCGACCTGCACGGCAAGGGTTTTTACGACAGCACGCGCATCGCCGCCGGGGATGCGGCCCTGTGGCGCGACATCTTCGCCGAAAACCGCGCGAACGTCGCCGGTGCCATCGACCGACTCGTCGCCGAGCTGCAGACGTTCGCCCGCTCTCTCCGCGACGGCAACGACGCCGGCATCGAGCAGTGGCTCACGCAACAGGCCAAAACCCGCGGCACGCTGGATTAATTTTTTGGGATTGAAACCCGCCGCCTGAGTTCGCCAACTGAGTTCGCCGATTGAGCCCGCCGATTGAGCCCGTCGGCGTCCGGCCTCACCCGCCGCTAGTTCACGCTCGGATCATCCGGGATCTTGGAAGGATCGATGAATTTCGCCAAATCGATCCGCGAATTGATGCGCTGCCACAAATCTTCGCCGGGGGCGAAAATGTCGTGCGGCGTCGCGTCGGTAACGATCCAGGACCCTTCGACCAGTTCCGCCTCCAGTTGCGCGGGGGACCAGCCGCTGTAGCTGCCGAAGAACTTCACCGGCTCGGCGCTGGAGGCCAGCAACGCTTCGATGGCTTCGCGGTCGGTGGTGAGATAAACCCCTTCGACCGGCGATTCACCGCCCACGGCAAGATCGGTATGCATCACAAACACCGGCCCCTGGCAGGGCCCGCCGAAGTAGACGGGCTCGCGCATTTCCTCGGCCTCTTCGATCACCGTGCCGAGCGTTTGGCCCACCGACACCGGCATCGGCCGATTGACGATCAGGCCGAACGCCCCCTCGGCGTCGTGGCGAACCACCAGCACGACCGATTTGACGAAATTCGGATCGAGCAGACTCTGCGAAGCGAGCAGGAATTTTCCGGTCAGCGTGTACTGCACCGGCGTATTGAATGCGCGAGGGCCGCCATGATCAAGCCGCCCGTCCGTTTTCGGTTTCACGCGGGGGGCGACTTCGCCTGAATGGCGGTTGACTCGATTGCGCATCGGTTCTACGTTTCGGTTCCGAGTTTCCGTTCCGACTTCTTCTGCCGAAAAGGATTTGCGATGCGACGCTTCTGGTTTGCCGCGGCTATCGGAATGACAAGCCTGTTCTTCACCGCCGGCCCCGCGCCCGCGGCCACGCAGCAGCTCACGCTGGTGGGGTACGGCGTCGCCAAACCCGTCTACGCCAAGATCATCCCGGCCTTCAAAAAACTCTGGAAGCAGCAGTCGGGCAATGACGTCTCGTTCAAGGAATCGTACGGCGGCTCGGGCGCGCAGACGCGTGCGATCCTCTCCGGGCTCGATGCCGACATCCTCGTCACCAACGTGCAGCAATACGTCGACCCGCTCGTGGAAAAGGGCTTGGTGAAGGCGGACTGGTCCAAGCGTGTGCCGAATGACGGCTCGCCCGTGACATCGGTGATCGTGATGGTCGTTCGCAAGGGAAACCCCAAGGGCCTCAAGACCTGGGCCGATTTGACGAAGCCGGGCATTGAAATCGTGGCGCTGAATCCCAAGACCAGCGGCAACGCGCGCTGGGGATTGCTTGCCGGCTATGGCCCGCTCGCCAGGGCGGGCGATCAGCAGGCGGCCGACGATTACATCAAGGGCATCGTCCGCAACACCAAGACCCTCAGCAACAACGGCCGCGAAGCCACCGATGCCTTTGTCAAAAACGGGATCGGCGACGTGCTGCTCACGTTCGAAAACGAAGCCCGCTTCGCCAACAAAGTCACGCACCAGAGCCTGACCTACGTCGTTCCCGAAACCAACATCAAGACCGAATTTCCCGTCACGCTGATCGACCAGAACGTCGACAAGCACGGCACACGCGCGGTGGCGGAGGCGTTCATCAAGTTTTTGTTCTCGCCCGAAGCCCAGACGATCTATGCCGAGAACGGCTACCGCCCGTCCGACCCGAAGGTGTATGAGAAATTCGCTGATGAATTCGGCAAAGTGACGACGATGCTCACGATCGGCGAACTGGGCGGGTGGGACGCGATCAACAAGAAGCTGTTCGCCGACGGCGCGTTATACGACCAGTTCCAGGCCGCCCGCGGCAGGTAAGGACCGACCGTGGCGGCCAAGCGATCGGCTTCTTCTTCCGGCGGCGCATGGCGCGTCCGATCGATCGTCGCGCTGTACCTGGCGATCGTCGTCGGCCTGCCGCTTCTGGCCGCCATCGCCCAGCTTTGGGGCCAGCCGCTCGCGGTGATCCGCGAAAAAATCTCCGCCCCCGTCGCGATCGCCGCCGTGAAATTGACGGTGGAATCCGCCCTGATCGCGGCGCTAATTAATGCGGTGATGGGGCTGTGGGTCGCGTGGATTCTGGCGCGGTACCGATTCCCGTTTCGCCGGGTGCTGGATGCGCTGGTGGACCTTCCCTTCGCGATGCCGGCCGTGGTGGCGGGGATCGCGTTCATGGCGCTGTACGGCCCGGCCAGCCCCGTCGGCCGCGTGATGGGGGACGACGGAAGCATCGGCCAACGCCTGCTCGCGATGGGATTGCCCTCCTTTCAATTAACCGGCGGGCTGGCGGGGCTGGTGCTGGCGAATCTCTTCGTCACGCTCCCCTTCGTCGTGCGCACCGTTCAGCCGGTGATCGGCGAATTGGAAACCGACGTCGAAGAAGCGGCGGCGGGGCTGGGGGCTTCGACGTGGCAGGTTTTTTACAAGATCATTTTCCCGCAACTCTTCCCGGCGGTGCTGGCCGGCTTCGGATTGGCCTTCGCCCGCGGGATGAATGAGTTCGGCGTGGCCGTGCTGATCTCGGGCAATGTGCCGTTCCAATCCTTGATCGGCCCGGTGTACGTGTATCAACAACTCGACGCGATGGATTACGTCGGCGCGACGGCCGTCTCCGGCGTGCTGCTGGCGATCGCGATGGCGGTGCTGCTGTTGACCTTCGCCTGGAACAAGTGGAGCCATCGCCATGGCTAAGCGCTCCAAACGCCTCGGCCGATGGGGACTGATCCTGGGCGGGATCAGCTACGTGCTGCTGTTGATCGGGCTTCCGGTCGGCGCGGTCTTTTACAACGCGTTTCTCGACGGCTGGGACGCGTTCAAGGCGTCGATCACCGATCCGGAAACGATTCACGCCGCCAAGCTCACGCTGTCGGTGACGGCCCTGGTCGTCCCCCTCAATGCGCTGTTCGGCCTGGCGGCGGCCTGGCTGCTGGTGCGCGACCGGTTCATCGGCAAAAGCGCGATCAATCTGCTGATCAACCTGCCGCTGGCGGTGTCGCCCACGATCATGGGGCTGATGGTGGTTCTGGTCTACAGCCCATCGGTCGGGCTTCTGCGCGGGCTGGTGAACCGGGCGGATGTGCAGATCGTCTTTGCGTTCCCCGGGCTCGTGATCGCGACGCTGCTGGTGACGCTGCCGCTGGTGGTGCGGGAAGTCGTGCCGGCGCTTGAGGTCGCCGACATCAGCGAAGAGCAGGCGGCCTACATCCTGGGGGCTTCGAAGTGGCGCACCTTCTGGCGCATCACGCTGCCGGCCATCCGCTGGTCGCTCGTGTACGGCATCGTGCTGTGCACCGCCAAGAGCGTCGGTGAATTCGGTGCGGTGTCGGCGGTTTCGGGGCATCTGATCGGGGAAACCAACACGCTGACGCTCCACGTCGAACGGGCATATGCCGACTACGACTCCACGACCGCATTCGCTTCGGCGACGCTGCTGATGGCGATCTCGCTGCTGACGCTCTTTTTGCAATTGATCCTGCCGCACGGCGCTCCCGACCCGAAAGACAAACCCAGGAACTGACCATGATCTACCCGCCGGGTTATGCCGATTACGTGTCGAAATTGCCGTTCCTCGGGCGATTGAGCGGCGATGCCCGCGCGGTGGTGGCGGGCAGTTGGCCTGAGATCGGGCTGGCGTATGAAGTCGGCGCCTCGGGCCTAGCGGATGGGGCGTGGATCAAGCTCACGTTTCGCTTTTATTCCGACTGGGGCCTGTTTCAGACCGAAGACCCGGCCGCCCCAAATTACGTGTCGGCCGAGCTGGAGCCGCGGGCGCCGCTGGCGGGCGAGACGCAGCAGCCGTTGCCGAACCTGAAATTGCGTTTCGACCAGAAAGGGCACGAGCGCCCGTACCAGAAGGCCTTGCTGGTGGATCTTGTTGACGGGTACCTGCGGCCGGGCGATGTGATCCGCTTTCGCCTGGGGGATCGTCGGGGCGGATCGCCGGGCACGCGGGTGCAGACCTTCGCGGATGACGATTTTCGCTTTCGCGCGTACATCGATCCGGTCGGCACGTCGCGCTTCGCCGCGATCCCCGGCGACATCGTGCTGAAGATCATTCCCGGCCCGCCGGCGCGGCTGCGCGTGCAGACGCCGCGCCTCGTGCCAACGGGCGCCGCCTTCCCGGTGACGGCGGTGGCCGAAGACGCGTGGGGAAACGCGTGCCGACCCGCGGGGCTGCGGCTGGAATTGTCGCACGCGGGAGCGAAAATTCCGCTGGAATCCGAGTGTGACCGCTGGGCGGCCGTCCGTGCGCGCGTGACGCTGGCGGAGGCGGGCGAGCACCGGATCGACGTCGCCCTGCAAGGGACGCCGCTTCGCGCCGTGGCATACGTGACAGCCGACGCCGGCTTGCGGCAGCGGCCGTATTTTGCCGACCTGCATGTGCATTCGAGCAACACCGTTGGCACCAACAGCACCGAATCCAACTTCAGCTACGGCCGCGATGTGGCCGGGCTGGATGTGCTCGGTTACACGGCCAACGATTTCAACATCACCCAGGCCCGGTGGCAGGCGGATGCGGCGCTGTGCCGGCGTTTCACGAAGCCCGGCGAATACCTCTGCTTCGCCGGCACGGAATGGAACGGCAATTCGTCCGCGGGCGGCGATCGCAACGTGATTTTTCTGGACTCGGGCGAGACGCCGTTTCCGGAAGCCCAGGGACGCTCCGTGCGATCGTTCGAATGGAACGAAGACATGCGCGGCTCAACGCTCACGCCCGGCACTTGGCCGGTGAATCAGCTGCATGAGGCGTATCAACACCGGGCCGAAACGACGCTGATGATTCCGCACGTGGGCGGGCGACGGTGCAACCTGGACTGGTTTGATCCGAAGCTCGAGCGATTGCTCGAAGTGGCGTCGGCGTGGGGGCATTTTGACTGGTTTTATCAGGATGCGATCGCGCGAGGCTACCGCATCGGCGTCAGCGCCGCCGGCGACGAACACCGCGGCCGGCCGGGCGGGGGCGCGCCGGGGGTGGATGTCTTCGGCACGCGCGGCGGACTGACGGGAAT
>JBQCCH010000210.1:0-5947 GCA_051962375.1 Tepidisphaeraceae bacterium | reverse complement strand
ACATTCGTCGGCAGCGGCGCGCCCGACCCCGCCATCTGCCGCCAGAACCACCTCGGCGTGATCGATGACGACGGCGACATCACCACCGACGAGCACTACAAGGTGGACTAGCTACATCTTTTCCTTGATCCCGCGCTTCACTAGCCACGCATTCACCGGGTACGCGGTGGCAAAGCCCAGCAGCATGGCGATCTGCATCATGAACCAGAAGACGGGGCTGTCTTTGGGGATTTCATGGCCAAAGATCGCGAAGGTGGCGATCGCCATCCAGCCATACATGCCCACCTGCCACGCCGTCAGCGACAGGGTGTCCGCCTTCACCGCCGCCAGAATCCCCTTGCCCGGCGAAAGGTTCTGCATCGGCACGATCGTGAAATACTGAAACACGATGCCGAGCAAAAAGGCCACGATAAAATCGATGATCCACGCCGAGAAAATCGGCACATTCCAGAGTGTGCGATATCCGAAATACGCCAAGATCCCGGGAAACGCGAAGATCCCCCATTCGGCGATCAAATCACCCAGCGTGCACCCCGCGCCGCAGTGCGTGGCCGCCAACGCATAAGCGGCCGCGTCCGGTTTGGATTGAGAGGGGGGCGGCTCGCCTTGCGATTTCGCCCGCATCATGGCCGGGTGCGAGGAGAGCCGCCCATATTTGAAATACGCCCACAGCGCGAGCGGCCCCGCGTACAGCGGCGTGATCACCCACACCACGTTCATGATCGCCATGTGCTGCGGATGACCCGTGAACAGGTCCACCAACACCACCAGCGAACTTAAGATTCCGATCCCCAGCGAAATCCACGCGACGATAATCAGCCACTCCGGCATGCGAACCACCTACGAGCGAAGGTCGGAAGAACAACTCATCCCTTCGACATCGTTGAGCGGCCGGAGCGACATGTCCATGACGTGAACAAGGTTTCACGCAAATGACGCGAACGGCCGTGTCGCAAGTTTCGCCGACGCCCGATTCAGGCGGTCGCCATGGCGCTGTACGGCTCATCGATCGAGCCGCGCGTCATCACGCGCACGTGCACGTCGTCGGGCAGGATCGCCTCGATGCGCCGCTGGAAGTTGCCCTTGATGTACTGGTGCAACAGGCTCTGACGGCTGGTGCCGATCAGGATCTCGCGGCACCCATGCATCACCGCCGCCTCCGCCATGATGACGGCCGCATCGTCGGCAGTGTCGTAGTGGGGGATCACGCCGACGCCGTTCGCGTGCGCCAGGTCCAAAAAGCGCGTGAACGTCCGAATCGCGGCGGGGTCGGAATCGATCGAAAATTTCTGCACGTGTTCCAGGCTGCCACCGATGGCAACTTCGCGGACGAAGCAGATGACGAGCGTGGCGTGATGTTCCTTGGCATACCGCATGGCGGCGGGGGCCATGTCGAGCGAGCCATACGTGCCCAGCAAAAGGCGCGGCCGCGCGAGCACGGCTTCGGTGAGTTGTTCCTGAATCGCCTGCCGCAGCAGGCTCGGCCGCGGACCCTTACGCGCGCCGACCCACTTCGTCACGGCCCGCGCGATCAGGCCGCACACCATCACGATGCACACGAAGATCAACGCTTCATGCTTCGTGAAGGCCAACGTCACCCAGATCACCAGCAGCACCGATCCGAGCAGGATCGCTCCCCCTTTTCGCAGCAGGCCGCGCATCCGGGGGTGCATCGCGCAGAGGGTGACGTTGATCGCCACCGCGCCGATGACGCCGATCGCATACAAAGCGGCCAACCGCTCCAGGTCATGGCTGAACAGCAGCACCGCTATCGGCACCGTCGTCGCGATGATCACGGGAATGAACGGCACGCCAAACCGATTCAGCCGCTGCAGCACCATCGGCACTTCGCCGTCGCGCGACATCAGGTATTGCACGGCGATCATGTCGGTGATGGCGGTGTTCCCCGCGCTCAGCAGCAGCACGCCGCCCAGCACGCCCACCAGGTGTTCCGCCCACGCGCCGATGTAATGGCCCGACAAGAATCGCAGCATGTCGTCGCGATGCGCCTCGGCATTGAAGGTGCCGTGCGCCGACACCATGACGATCGCCAGCAGGACGTTGAACAGCGCCACTTCGATCGCCACGACCCAGATCGCCTTGCGGGAGGTGGTGGGCACCGGTTTTTTCATGACGCCCGTGAGATTGGCGATCGCTTCCACGCCGCTGAGCGCGAGCACGATCGACACGAACTGCGTCCAGAGCTTGCTCACCGGTTCGTGCGGCACACCCACGATGCCCGGCAATTCCGCCCAGTGCACCTGCGGGAGCGAGCCCACCGTGATCAGCAGAGTGATGACCATCATCCCCACCGCCGCCGCGATCGCGAAGCCGCCCGTGTGCTTCGGGCCCATGAGATTGAAAAGCCCGATCACGCCGATGGCGACAATCGCCCACAGCCCCGGCGAACCCCAGGCGAGCAGCGTCGGCGTGTCATGCATGCCGAAGTAGTGAAACGCATCCAGCACGCTCAGGCTCGCGGTCACGACGTAATCGGCAAACAGCAGCAACGCCCCGACGACGGCGAGAATCTGCGACCGCTGCTTGGCCGCGGTGTAAACGCCGCCGCCATCCGGGTAAATGCGGCAGATTTGCGTGTACGCCCAGCCCACCGCCAGGATCAGCGTGCTCATCGCCGCGATCAGCCACAGGCTGGTCGGCCCGGCAAAGAAGAACGCCAGGCCCAGCACGTAAAGGCGCGACGTTCCCCAGTCGCCGAACAGCAGACCCGCCGCCTGTTTCCACCCGACATTTCGCGGCCGCTCGGCCGAGAGCATCGAAAGCGCCGCAGGCTTGTTTCCGCCATGAGAAATCGCAGACATGTTTCTACTCGCTGGCGAGCCGCGCCGACGCTGGCGACCGATTCCTTCTTCCGGCATGCACAGGTCCCGGCCCCCCCATGTGCCGGATCGGCAGGGGCGGCGTCGGGCGCCATGGCGCGACGCGCTCGCGAAATGCGAGAAAGCGTCTCAGCGGAAGATCAAGGGATCGGGTCTAAGCGTAAGCGGGCGGACTCGCGTCGAACGAAGCCCGGAAATTGCGACGTGGTCCTGCCCGCGTCGCCGGGATCATCGTTCTTCAAGAACCAGCGCGAACGCCGCTCAGAAGGCATTGGGGCAAACGGAGGTTTGCCGCAGGAGAGCGTGCGTCGTGCCCTTTCACAGAGCCTACGGGGTTAGCTGACGGGCTGGGCTTTGAAAGTAGCCTGGAACGTTTGTGCGTCCCTTCGCCCCGGGCCGGTGTGCCTTCGACACTCCGGCCATTGGGTTCCCCGCGTGCAGGCATCGGCCCACACCTCGGCGGTCACAGACGGGCAATATCATTCGGTAATTGACCTACTCCTGTCAAGCGCGATCTTGAGGTCGCAAGCATCCGACAGGCAAATCCTGGCCGAAAACCGCCATTTTTCGCGTCAAAAACGTATCAGGACGCCCCTCGCCGGACAGAATGACGCGGCCGGCATGATCACGCCGCCGTCGTCACGAAAGCGGCGTCACGCCTAGCGCTTCTCGACGATTTGCGGACGCGTGCTTTCGACGATCTGCAGCAGTTCTTTCTGCTCCTGCGTGCGCACGGACAGGGCATCGAGCGTTTTTTGCAGATCGCCCTCGCAGGCTTCGAATTCATCGTTGCTGATGGCCATGCCCTCGTGGGCGGGCTTCAGGTCTTTGCCGTCATAGTGGGCCGGCCCGCCCGAAGCGAGCACCAGAAACTGCACGAAATGCTTCTTCATCTGCTGAACGGCAGCGGGGGTGGCTTTCCAGTATTGCGACTCACCCCCCACGCCCAGCACGCCGCCGGTCTTCACGCCCTTGCGTTCGAAGTTCACGCGCGGGTCGTTCATCGCGCGATTCACCCCGTCGTCGACGATCGCTTTAATGCCGTCTTCCTTGCCCAGCCGTTCGTAGAGCGAGCGCTTGGTATCCGATTGATTCAGCCCCTCGCCGCGCAATTGCTGGGTCTTGGCGACGCGTTCTTCGGCGCGCTGATCCGCCTCGGGCGAGCCGGACGTGGAAAAGTCGGCATTCTTCTGCTTCGCCTCGCTGGCGCAACCGGCCATCAGGACACAACCGAGCAGAAGCGACAAGACGGATGACGTTCGACGCATGATGCGCTCCCTCACAAACTAGAAACACAGGCCAACATACTCAGGGCTGATTCATACTAGGCGCACCGGGCTCGAGAACGGAGCCCGGCTTGAAATCCATCCGCACGGAATCACCGAGCTCGCCCTGAAAGCGAGGAAGGTATGCACGGATGAACGCATTGCGAAGGACATTGCCCAGCGTCGTCAGCACATCGGGCGTGGGCGTGCCGACTGTTCCGGTGACCGGAATCCGCGTGCCGAACTGGTCGCGCGGCTGATTCTTTAACAGGAACTCCGCGCCGCCCACCAACGCCTGCCAGAACAGGTTCAACGGGTTGTCGTGCTCGAAGTCTGATTTGCCGAGCACCTGCAGGTCGCGGAAGAGGGGCGTGATCGTGCCGTCGATCGCGCCCTCGCGGGATTTCAGCTCAACCACCAGATCGAAAAATCCCTGCTCAAAATCGATGCCCCCATACGCCAGGGCAAAATTGTTCACCTTCGAAACATCCAGACCGATCAGCTTCAGGCCGAGGTCGAAGGAGGGCTTGTAGGAAAAAGGATCGAGCGAAATGTGCAGATCCACCTTGCCGCTGTCCATCGCCCGGGCGGTGCCGGTGATGGTCGACACCAGCGGCTTGGTTTCATCGCGAATGTTGCTCAAATTATCGATCGACAGCTCCAGCTCGCTCAGATAAACATCGACCTGCGGCTGCCGATCAAAGGCGCGGAAGTGGACCGAGCCGTTGTGCAGCTGGCAACTGTTGATGTCGAACGGAAACAGGCTCTGAATGATCCCCAGCCAGGGCCCGCCGGCGCCGGTCTGGGATTGTGACGGATTGGCGTCCTGAACAAAGTTCACCTGCGGCTCGTCCATGAAGACGGTGCCCTTGATCTTCCCGTGCAGGATCGCGTCCCACTGGATCGCCAAGTCAATTCGCTTGGCGGCAAAAAACGGGACCGGCACATTGCCTGTCAGATTCAAAAGCTGGACGTCATAGATCGAGTATTCGCCCTTCCAGAGGGCGATCGTCACGCCGCCGATTTTTCCGTTGTAGAGCGGGTTGCGGTCGATGATGCGGTTGACTTCCCACGTCACGTATCGCGGCAACAGCAATCGGCCGACCACGAGCAGCAGCACCAGCAACAGGAAGATCGTGCCGAAAATTCGGCGCTTGCGGTGCTTTTTCTTTGGCGCCGGCGTGCTGTCCGCGGGCGAGGCGGGTGAGGGGGATTCGGCCGGCGGCACGTCTGACGACATGCCTCACATTAGGCGCGATCTTGCCGGCGGGCGTTACTCGGTTTCGTCGGCCGATTCCTGCAGGCGGTAGCCGACGCCGCGCACCGTGTGCACGAGGTAGGCCGCATCACCCAGTTTGCGCCGGATGGCGGTCACGTGAACGTCGATCGCCCGGTCGGTCACGAACACGTCGGTGCCCATCGCCTTGTCCATGAGTTGGTCGCGGCTCAGCACCCGGCCCCGCGCCGTGACCAGGGCAGTCAGCAGCTTGAACTCGGTGAGCGTGAGCTTCAGCGATTCCCCGTCGACCATCGCTTCGTGCTTGTGGGGATCGATCGTGAGCGGGCCGGCGCGGAGGATGTCGCCATCTTCTTCCGGGGCGGAAGCGGCATCGGGATTGCGGCGGCGCAGGACGCTGCTGAGCCGCGCCAGGAGAATGCTCATGCTGAAGGGCTTGGTGACGTAATCATCGGCCCCCAAGGTCAGGCCGACCACGACATCGGTTTCTTCGCTGCGGGCGGTCAGCATGATCAGCGGAATCTGGCTCAGCCGCGCGTCGGCCTTCAGGCGGCGCGTCACTTCCGTGCCGTCGACGCCGGGCATCATGATGTCGAGCAGGATCA
>JBQCCH010000209.1:0-2168 GCA_051962375.1 Tepidisphaeraceae bacterium | reverse complement strand
CCGCGGACGGTGGACACGGCCAAGATCGATTCGATGATCCTGAACGTGCAGTGGCCGTTCGAATTGCGCCAGGCGGGATTGGTCGATTGCCGAATCACCAACGTGCGCATGGAAGGCCCGCTCAAGGTTGACGGACCCGACGTGCCGGCCGACCAGTACGTGCCGTTCATCGACGTTTACGGCCAGAACATCCACCGCGATTGGCCGACGAAAATCCACAGCGATGCCGACCTGGTGACCGCCCGGAAGCAGGAAGCCGCTGAGCTTGCCAAATCCACCCGGCCGAAGACCTGGGACCGATACGGCGGCTGGAAGAACGGCCCGACCCTGAAAGCCACCGGAAACTTCCGCACGGAAAAACACGACGGCAAATGGTATTTTGTCGACCCGGACGGGCACCTGTTCTTCTCGCAGGGCATGGACGTGGTTCACGCGATCACCGACTCGCTGAAAGTGATGCCGGGCAAGGAAAGCTGGTTCCAGTCGCTCCCGGCCGGCGCGAAGTCGTATCAGCCGACCGACCATTGCCTCACCATCAAGTACGGCACGCCCGAATACCAGGACGCGTTTTTTGCGACGGCGCAGAAGCGGATGGATGCCTGGGGCTTCAACACCTACGGCGACTGGTGCCGGCCCGAAGTGATGGACCTGGGGCAAACGCCGTACACGCTGCAGCTGACCGATTACGACAACAAGAGCCCGAAGCTGGCAGCTTCCAAGAGCAAGTTCTACGACGTGTTTGATCCGGCCTACGTCGAAAAGATGAAGCACCTGGTTGAAAACGCCGCCAAGAAAAATCCGCTGGTCACCAAGTCGCTGACCGACCCGATGTGCATCGGCTATTTCATCGACAACGAACTCAACTTCGGCAACCGCGGGCGGATGGTGCTCGTGGACGAAGTGCTGAAGTGCCCGGCCGGCCAGCCGTCGAAACAGGAGTTTGTTCGCGACCTGAAGCAGAAGTACGCGACGATCGACAAGCTGAACGACGCCTGGCAGACGAAGCACGCGGATTGGGATGCGTTGCTGGCCTCCACCGATGTGCCGACGTCCGACGGTTATAAGGCCGATGCGAATGTCTTCTTCCAAAAGACGCTCGACCAATACTTCCGGCTCTGCCGCGATGCGATCAAATCGGTGGCGCCGCACCGGCTGTACCTGGGCTGCCGATTCATCAGCACCGATGCGGTGCGGCCCGCGCTTTACAAGGCGGCCCAGAAGTATTGCGACGTGCTCTCGACGAATATCTATTCGTTCAGTGCGGCGAACTTCCCCTCATCGGCGACGCCCGGCAGTGATTTCCCGGACATGCCGGTGCTGATCGGCGAATTCCACTTCGGATCGCTGTCGCGCGGCATGTTCAACGGCGGGCTGTGCACGACCAACAGCGAAGCCGACCGCGCGCTGGCGTACACGCGGTTCATGGAAGGCGTCCTCGCGCATCCGAACTTCGTGGGCGCTCACTGGTTCCAATTCCGCGACCAGCCGCTGACCGGCCGCGGCGACGGCGAGGCGTACCCGATCGGGTTCGTCGACATCACCGATGTGCCTTACAAGCAGCTGGCGCATGCCGCCCGCGAGATTGCGGAGCACATGTACGCCTACCGCGCGGCCGGCAACCTGGCTCAGCCGCTGGATCGGTAAGCCGTGCGGGATGAGGGGGGCGACGGTCCGAGGTTGACGGGCCCAAGCTCGAGGGCCCCAATGTTGAGGGGCCCAAGGTTGAGGGGTTGATATGCAACATCGTGAACGTCGGCGTTCGGCACGATCCATCGATGGCCGCCCCCTGTTGGTTGGGATTGCTACAGTTGTGATGACCGGCGCGAGCGCGTTGGCCGGCACCGTGAGTGGTTGGGGGTACAACTATTACGGACAGCTGGGCGACGGAACGAGCCTTCAGCGCAATGATCCCACGCCCATGCAGGGCGTCGGAAGCCAGGTCACGGCTGTCGCGGCGGGCGGTTTTCACAGTCTGGCGATCCGGGACGGTGCGGTGTTCAGCGTTGGCAGCAACAGCTATGGGCAACTCGCCGTGGCCGGGCTGGGTCAGCAGAACCAGGCGGCCGCGGTGAGCGGCCTGAGCAGCGGCGTGACGGCCGTCGCGGGGGGCGCTTATTTCAGCCTGGCGATCCAAAACGGCGCGGTCTATGCCTGGGGAAATAATTCCT
>JBQCCH010000208.1:0-6539 GCA_051962375.1 Tepidisphaeraceae bacterium | reverse complement strand
CCTCATCAGTGCCGATCGCATCCAGGCGCGCGTCCACGAGCTCGCCGCCGAGATCACGAATGATTTCGCGCGAGAAGCGTCCGACCTGACCATCGTCCCGATCCTCACCGGCGCGATGATCTTCACCGCCGACCTGATTCGCCAGATGCCCGTGCCGCTGAAAATCAACCTGATGACCGTCAGCAGCTATCCGGGGCAAAGTCTGCGTTCGCAAGGGTCGGCCCTGGTTTCCAAGCAGCTCGGCGATGTGCACGGCCGGCACGTGTTGCTGATCGATGACATCCTCGACAGCGGCGGGACGCTGAAGCTCGTCATCCCGGTCCTGAAAGAGCTTGGCGCCGCATCGGTGCGCACGTGCGTTTTGCTTCGCAAGGATCGCGAAACCGCCCGCGAGCTGACGGCCGACTATGTCGGCTTTGACATCCCGGACGAATTCGTGATCGGCTACGGCCTCGACTTTGACAACGTCTACCGAAACCTGCCGGAAATCTGCACGCTGAAGGAATCGATTTATGCCAAATGAAGCGCCGGTGGCGCCGAAGACGCTCGATCGCCCGACGCCGGCCGCCCGCCTGCCGCTTTTGGCGCCCGCGACCGACGCCGCCGACGCCGTCCGCATGCCGCTGGCCACCTTGCTTGCCGGCAACGTCGTCCCGCAGGGCGAAATCGTCAACCTGCTCATCAAGCCGTCCCGATGGTTCATCCTGATCAATTCCATGCGCTTCGCCGCCGTCGTCATCGTGCTGATCGGCACGCTTCACGCGTGGGGATTGCCGCCGTTTATTTTCCGCTCGTTCTGCGTGCAACTCGGCATCTTCCTGATCGCCGGCCGCATCATGTGGTCGGTCGTTGAGTGGATGGGACGGTATTACATCCTCACCGACATGCGGCTGATGCGAGTCTGCGGCGTCTTCGACATCAACATCAAGTCCTGCATGCTGCGTAAGGTCGAGACGCTGCGCCTCTACCCCAGCAATGCCGAGCGCATCCTGGGCAAAAGCTCGCTCGACATCTGCGGCTGCGATTCAAAGCCGATCGTCTGGCAGACGATTTCGCGACCGGCGGCGATTCTTCAGCAAGTGCAGGCGGCCGTGAATCGGGCAAAATACAATCAGGGCGGAACGCCATGACGCTTCCGCCCGCACGTCCCTTTGGCCGGACCGCAAAGCTCGCGCCCGTCGTGTGGATCGACCACGGCAACGACATCATCGAAGCCGGCGAGTGGCTCGCGGTCATCGTCGACCGTGAAGACCTTGATCGCAAAGGGTACGAGCGCGTGCAGGCGCGACTGAGCACCTTGCCGAGACGGCCCGATGTGCTGATCACGCGAAACATCATCGCCAACGACATCAAGGCCGGCTGGCCGCTGCACCGGTTGCAGCAGTTTCGCGACCGCGGGGCGTGCCGCTACTTTGCCGTCGAAACGACATCCCCGCTTGAGGCCGAATGGATCGCAGCCAACGCGCCGATTCACGCGGTGGTCTTGCCGTTTCACCGGGAAGATATGTCCGCCCGGTACCGCGTCTTCGACGTCGCCGCCAATGCCGGCGTCGCACTGCTCGGCAGAGCCCACTCTCCAGCCGAGGCAGCGCTGCATCTGGCGACGCCCGCCCTGCACGGAACGATCGTGCAAGCGGGAACGGCGCTCACTTCGATCGAACCGCTGGCCGTCGAACAGGCCGAGGAATATTGGCGAGCCTACGCCGCACAACATCCCGAGCCGCCGAAATTGCGCAGCGGTCATCCGCCGGACGAAGGCGCCTGAGCATTGGCAGATTCAGCAGCGAACGTTCGAGACGAACTCGATTGCTACAGAAGATCGAGCGCGCCTTGGATTTCACCCTGCGCGTGCGCGTCGCCCGCTTCGCGAGCCGCCCGGACGCCGGCCTGATAGGTTTGCCGTGCCGCGTCGAAGTCGCCCAGGGATTCCTGAACCTGTCCCTTCTGGTAGTAGGCGTAGCAATACTTCGCGTCGGTCGCAATCGTTTTGTCGAGCCACTCGATCGCTGCCCGCCCCTCACCCGCTTTTTTATGCTCCAGCGCGATGCCGTAGAGCAAAAAAGGATCGTTCGGCGTGCGTTCCAGCAGGCGGTGCAGTTGTTCCATTCGGGTCATCGTTCGGGTCCTTCCTCGATCACAGCGGCTTGCAGTCCATGCCCAACGATTCCGCGACGGCCGCACTCGTGAGCCGGCCATTCACCACATTCAATCCCTCGGCCAATCCCGGATCGTTGGCGGCGGCTTTGGCGTAGCCCAGGTTCGCGATCTTCACCGCGTAAGGCAACGTCGCATTGCACAGCGCGATCGTGCTTGTTCGCCCCACCGCGCCCGGCATGTTGGTGACGCAATAATGCACCACCCCTTCGACAATATACGTCGGCTCGCGATGCGTGGTCGGACGGCTCGTCTCCAGGCACCCGCCTTGGTCGATGGCCACGTCGATGATCACCGCGCCGTTCTTCATCGTCTTGAGCTGTTCGCGCGTGACCAGTCGCGGCGCCTTCGCGCCGGGGATCAGGACCGCCCCCACCACCAGATCGGCAAGCTTCAGGTTCTCGCGGATGTTGTAGGCGTCGCTATACAACGTGGTGACGTTTGCCGGCATGACGTCGTCGAGATATCGCAGCCGATCGACATTGATGTCCATCAAAACGACATTCGCCCCCAGCCCCGCCGCCACTTTGGCCGCATTCGTTCCGACGATCCCGCCGCCCAGCACCACCACATGCGCCGGCGGCACGCCCGGCACGCCGCCGAGCAAAATGCCGCGCCCGCTCATCGGCTTCTCAAGAAATTTTGCCCCCTCCTGAATGCTCATCTTGCCGGCCACTTCGCTCATCGGCGTCAGCAGCGGGAGTTGGCCACGCCGATCCTTGATCGTTTCGTACGCGATCGCGGTGATGCCCGCATCCATGCAGGTGCGCGTCAGTTCCTGGCTCGCGGCAAAATGGAAGTACGTGAAAATGATCTGGCCCGCGCGAAACTGCGAGATTTCCGCCGGCTGCGGCTCCTTTACCTTCATCACCATGTCGCAGGAATCAAAAATCTCCCGCGCCGATCCCACGAGCCGCGCCCCGGCGGCCGCGTAGTCTTCGTCCGCGAAGCCGCTGCCCATCCCGGCGCCGGCCTCGATCCAAACCTCGTGCCCCGCCTTCACCAGCGTGTCTGCCCCCACGGGCATGATGCCTACGCGATATTCGTCCGACTTAATCTCTTTAGGAATCCCAATACGCATTCAAACTTCCTTCTGGCGGCGGTTGGACCGATAATAACCGAAGCGCCGATTCCTCAAAGCCCCTTCACTTTTGTTCGTTCACTCACGTCAACATTGAGCCGATAACAACGGTGTCGTGTGGTTTTTTTGCAACGCACGGGGCCGAGCATGATTCAATCCAACAACAATTATCGCGCACGCTTGCTGCTTCTGGACGAAGACCGCATCGTTCTTCAATCGCTGGGCAATCTCTTGCGCCGCGACGGATACGACGTCCGCACCGCCGCGACATCCGCCGACGCGATCCAGGAAATGGAAGGCGGCGCCATCGATGTCTTGCTCGCCGACATCAACCTGGCCGGGATGAACGCCGCGGAATTCCTTCGCGACCTGCGCCGGCGTTTTCCTGAGACGGCCTGCATCGTGCTGACGGCCTACGGCACGATTGAAGGCGCGGTCGAATCGGCCAAACTCGGCGCGTTTGATTACCTCACCAAGCCGGTGGCTGAGGATCACTTGAAGGCCATCGTCGACAAGGCGGTCCGACAGCAGGCGCTGGTCGTCGAAAACAGTTCGACGGAGCGTCTGGATCCCCGCTTCGGGCTGGAGAACGTGGTCGGTCGCGACCCGCGGATGCAGAAGGTGTTTGACTTGGTCGACGCCGTAGCCGACACCCGGACCACGGTGTTGATCGTCGGCGAGAGCGGCACGGGCAAATCCATGCTCGCCCGCGCTTTGCACCGCCGCAGCGCGCGACGGAATAAGCCGTTCGTCGAGATCGCCTGCGGCGCGCTGCCGGACCAGTTGCTGGAAAGCGAACTATTCGGCCACATCAAGGGAAGCTTCACCGGCGCCATCGCCGACAAAGCCGGCCGATTCATGGCCGCCGACACGGGAACGATTTTCCTCGACGAAATCAACTCCGCCCCGCCGGCCATGCAGGTCAAGCTCCTGCGCGTCCTGCAGGAGCGCTGCCTGGAGCCCGTCGGTTCGGACGAAACCCGAACCGTCGACGTCCGCACCATCCTGGCCAGCAATGTCGATCTGGAGAGCCTGGTCGCGACCGGCGCATTTCGACAAGACCTGTACTATCGAATCAACGTGATCACCATTCGTCTGCCCGCTCTGCGCGACCGCGCCGGCGACATCCCCTCGATGGCCGATTTCTTCATGAAGCGGTTTGCCAAGGATCTGAATCGAAAAGTGCTCGGCTTCACCCCGGAAGCGATGGAGCGGCTGCTGCGCTACCCGTGGCCCGGCAATGTGCGTGAATTGGAAAATGCGATCGAGCGCGCGGTCGTGCTGTCGCGCCGGCCGATGATCGAAGCGGAGGACCTGCCCGAAGCGATCCAGCCGTCGCGCCCGCGCCTGGAGCGGCGTCGATCCGTCCTGGAAGCGCTCCCGCCGATGCCCCTGGAAGCTGCCTTGGAACAACCCGAGCGGCAAATCATCGAAGCGGCCCTCAAGCGCAATCACTGGAACCGCCAGGCGACCGCCGCCGAGTTGAACATCAACCGCACGACGCTGTACAAAAAAATGCGAAAACATCGCTTGGACGTCGGCCCAGCGAATTGAGGCGCGTCGGCTTGTCATCGGGCAAGAAGTCCGTATACTTTCCGACTCGATCGGTCGATTAGCTCAGTTGGCTAGAGCGCCACCATGACACGGTGGAGGTCACAGGTTCGAGCCCTGTATCGGCCATTTCCATAAACCCTGCCGATTGCACGTTTTGCAAACCGTCCGAACGTCGGACGTGCGGCCCGATCAGTGATTCAAATCCGGTACTCTACCGGATTTGACCTGTCGAGGTCGCCGATGCCCAAACGAATCCACGTTCCGAAGTACCGTCACCACAAAGCCAGCGGTCAAGCCATCGTCACCTAGCCCTTCAGGCGTTATCCTGCAGGCTGAATGATGGACGGCGAAAACGTGATCAGATAATACCATCCGCCGTTGGGATCCGGGCTAATTTGCAAGTCCACGAATAGGCCGTGAAAATCGATTCGGCTTCCCATCTTCCATGTGTAGGGACTAAATGTTGAATCGGGCCTCATGTCCGGCATCTGATCGGGCAATGTCGCCAAATCATGTTTCAGAGGAGCATCGATCGGCACCTTTAGCCGTTTCAGCAGCGCCAGGCAGTCGGCTTTAACCGTGGCAAAGTTCGGCGTCTCCACAGGACGCCTTAACATGACGCACATGACATGCCGGTGGGAAAAGAGGATGCTAGACGAGCGGCAGTCAAACTCAAGCACAGTGCCGTCCTTGGCGATGATCTTCATGTGGTGAGGGACAAGAATATCCGCGCTGCCAAAGCCGTCAGTATCCAGTAGCGGTTTAGTTCCTTTGAGAGAAGCAGCGTCACCGGGACAATGCACAAGCACAGGCCCCTGCGGTTGAAGGTCATGATCGCAGCCTGACGCCAGCATAAGAGCAAACAATGCGATTAAAAAAAAGTTTCGCAAGCGCGGCTCCTTTTAATATTGATGTGCTAGCATCTTGTTGATGTCCTCAGTTGCATTGTTAGCACGCCACGCCTCATAAGCCAGAAGAATAGCGCCTAAGAACGAAGCATAACGGTCACCACCGTTGGCGACAGTATAAGGATGCTGGCTTGTGTCGGGTTAGCGGCCAGGCCGCCGGATTGATAGGCCAAGCCTCGTGGATACATGTCCATGGAAGCGCTGTATTTCCGTCCCCTCAAGCCATCCTTCAGCTTTTGCGGATCAGGCGCGAGGGGGACGTTTCTCAAGAGGAAGCCGGCTTTAGCCTGCGCTTCGCCGCTCTCACCATCGACAGGCTCGCCGCGCACCTTTGTGGAAGTGCATTACAGGCTCTAGGCACTCTGGGGCGGACTATGCCAACGCACGGCTCGCGCGACACGCAGCAGAATCCTGCCCTTAGCGCGATGCGCTGAGCAGGGGCTCGAGGGCCTTGGCCCAAAGTTCGTAGCCTTTGGCGTTGGGGTGAACTTGATCCTTCATCAGGTCGGTGTTCAGGCTTCCATCCGCGCGGAGAAACTGGTCGCCGATATCGAGAAACCGGATGCTCAGCGCGTCGGCCGAATGAGCAAGCGATGCGTTGATCGCCTTGATTTTGGCTCGAATCGCAGCCGTTTTTGGGTCGGCCGGGTCGGCGCCGCGAGTGAGAATACCCGTGACCACGAGCCCGGCTTTAGGGAACTTGGCGTGAAGCTCGTTGATGATTTTAGTCTGCGCTCCGACGATCGCGTTCACGGAACCGTTCCCAAGGTTGTTCGTGCCGATCATGAGGACGATGGTCTTGGGCGATAGCCCGCTCATTTCGTCGCTATTGATCTGCCACA
>JBQCCH010000207.1:0-2046 GCA_051962375.1 Tepidisphaeraceae bacterium | reverse complement strand
CGTTCGACCTCGACCGGATGTTGCATCGCGGCCCCTGGGTGGTGCCGGAGGATGCGGTCGTGCCGACGGCCAAGCCGGGACGGTTGGCCTCGCTCATGGGGATCGACGAAAACTTCACCCGCGCCGACCGCTACCAGGCGGGGGCGTTTTTTGCCTGGACGATCGGCTGGTTTGTAGTTTTTATAATGGTGACGGGCTGGAATCTGGTGCACGTTTGGCCGATGGGGTGGTGGTCGCACTACTGGTATTGGGCGGGCACGCTGCTGCCGCTGGGCGTGGGCGTCGTCACCACGGTCTGGTTCACGCTGGGCGGCGTGCGCGATATCCGCAACCTGTTTCGACGACTGTCGCTCGAGCGCCCCGACGCTTCTGACGACGGCACCGTTGTGGCTGGCCACAACGCGGATGAGGTGCTGCTTCCCGTATCGGGCGGCGATGTGGAACTGCATGTCCATGTGCCCTCGCTGGCCGACAACACCATCTCTCATTAACGCTGCGAGGGCGCATCTGCATGCAACGATCGAAATTGAAAACCCTGTCTACGGAACAGCGGCCCCTTTGCGTGGCGGTAGTCGGCTGCGGTGCAATCGCGCGGGGCCAGCACCTGCCGAATTTAATGAACGGCCGCGGCGTGGCGCTTCATTCCTGCTGCGATGCGGCCCCGGGCGTGGCCACTGAAGCGGCTGAGCGGTTTGGCGCAGCACGCGCGTTTACCGACTACCGGGAAGCAGTCCGCGATCCGGAAGTGGATGTCGTTCTCATCGCCACGACCGAAAAGATCCGCCGGCCCATCATCGAAGCGGCGGCCGACGCGCGAAAGGCGATCTACTGTGAAAAGCCGGTGGCGGCGGCGTTGTCCGACCTGTACGCGATTCGACGCGTGGTGAAGGGGGCGGGCGTTCCCTTCTGCGCGGGACATAACCGCCGGAGCAGCCCGGCGATGATCGATGCCCGTCGGCTCTTCCGGCAACTCATGGAAGCGCCGAACGACTGCGGCTGGCGCTGGGAGCGCGAAGCCGATCGCCAACCCATTTCGTTTGACGGGGCGGCGGGGATGTCGGTCCGCATCAATGACGATTGGCACAGTTGGAAAGGGTGGGCCCTTGACCCGGTGCATGCGCCGCACGGCCCGCTGTTGTTTGAGATGACGCACTTCACCGATCTGTGCAACTGGTTCATCGACGATGAGCCGATCGAAGTCACCGCGGCCTCTTGCGGATTTCTAAATCATTCGGTCGCTATTCGCTACGGCGGGGGTGGGTTGGCGAACATTGCGATGTTCGCCAATGGAACGTTCGGATATCCGAAGGAACTGTACGAATGCTTCGGCAACGGCGGGGCGGTGGTGGTGGATCACATGGTGGAAGTCCGAACGGCCGGCATCGCGGACGCGCCGGCGCGAACGCTTTACCCGATGCTCGGCGATCACGATCCAAATGTCGGCACGCAGGGGGGAATCGAGGGATGGCTGCAGAAGAAACGCGCCGCCTGCGATCGCGCAAAAGCCGCCGGCGATCCGATGGCCCAATTCACCGCCGAACCCGGTAAGGGACACGCGCACGCGCTGGAGCGCTTCGCCGACGAAATCCGCGGGAGCGGCCCGACGGTGTGCGGGATTGACTCGGCTGTGCAGGCGACGGAAGTGGCGTTTGCCGCGATTCGATCCGCCGAGCAGCGACGGCCGGTGCGCGTCGATGAAATCCGCGAGGATTCGACCGTAGGCTAGAGGCGATCCCTGAGACACCTTCTGCGGCGTCGTGCAGGATGATCTCCCGCCTGCCCGCATCAACAAGTAAAGCGGCCGGCGATTGGGTTCGCCGGCCGCTTTTGAATTTACTGGGTTTCGGAGGACCTTTTCACCGCTCACGCTTCGAGCGATCGGCGTCGCTTGCGAAGCAGGCCGAATGCGCTCAGGGCCAGCAGGGAAAGGGAAGCGGGTTCCGGGACGGCGACGCTGAGCGTGCCGGTTGCTTCATTGAACTGGTAGGTGGTGCCGTTGGCCGATCCGCTGAACATGCCGCCGCCCAGATTGGTGAATGAGTTGAT
>JBQCCH010000206.1:0-9787 GCA_051962375.1 Tepidisphaeraceae bacterium | reverse complement strand
CGCGACGCATCGTGCTTCTGAATGACGAACTGAAGCTCCCCCTTCTCGCGGGCGACCTTGCCCCGCGGCTCCGGTGTCTGCTTAAAATCCCGTTTCGCGACATATTCACGCAGTGCCATTGCAAAAAAAGGACGCGAGCCGGGGGCTGCGTCCTTGCCTCTCTATGCTTGAGTAAACTGGTGGTCTCCGTACCTGATGCATGGTACGACCCGATCCGGTCTCGAGCAGTTAATTTGTCTTTAGAGAGTCGCGATCGAGCGGTCGCCCATTACTCGGCGGCCGGGTGCAGGATGGCCCAGACGGCCTCCAGCACCGGTTCGATTCCTTGTCGCGTGGCGCCCGACATGGCGAGCACCGTCTTGTCCGGCAGGGCTTCCCGCAGCGTCTGCAGGGCCACATCATCCGGCGAGAGATCGACCTTATTCGCCACCACCACTTCCGGCTTGTTCGCCAGGTCGGTGCTGAAGGCCTCCAGCTCCTCGCGAATCGTCCGGTAATTGTCGGCAGGGCTGCTGAAGTCCGTCGGATACAGATCGAGCAGATGCACGATCACTTTCGTGCGCTCAATGTGCTTCAGGAACGCATGGCCCAGCCCCGCCCCATGCTGAGCCCCTTCGATCAGCCCGGGAATGTCGGCCATCACCAGGCGACGCTCGCCGATCAGTTCGACGATGCCCAATTGGGGTTCCAGCGTGGTGAACGGATAGTCCGCCACCTTCGGCCGGGCGTGTGAGCAGGATCGGAGCAACGTGCTCTTGCCCGCATTGGGCATCCCCACCAGGCCCACGTCGGCAATCAGCTTCAACTGCAGGTGCAGGTCACGTTCCTGCCCCGTCCCGCCGGGCTCGGCGTAGCGCGGGGCCTGATTCGTTGGCGTGCGGAAATGGAAGTTCCCCCGCCCGCCGCGCCCGCCCCGGCAAATCCGCACCTCTTTGCCGTTCGCGTCGATATCCGCCAGCGTCAGGCCCGTCTCCAGATCCTGAATCAGCGTGCCCAGTGGCACGGGGATGACCAGATCCTCACCCCGCCGGCCGTACATCTTTTTGCCCATGCCGTGCTCGCCCCGCTGGGCCGCCCAGTGGTGCTTGCCGGCAAAATCCAGAAGGGTGTTTTTGTTGACGTCGCCCACGAAGACGACCGAGCCGCCGTTCCCGCCGTCGCCGCCATCGGGGCCCCCCTTCGGGACGGATTTCTCCCGCCGAAAGGAAACACAGCCGTTGCCGCCGTCGCCGGCTTTTACGTGGATGGTGGCTTCGTCAATGAACATGGTGCAAAAATGCGTAATGAGTACTGCGCAAGCGGCACCGGGCCGGACTTACGTAGTACTCATTACGGAGTACGGACAGATTGGACAGACCTTAGGCCTGTGCGGCGGCGTCACGGACGTGGACCTTGCGGCCCTGAAAGTCGACGATGCCGTCGACCAGGGCGAAGATCGTGTCGTCTTTGCCGATGCCCGCGTTGAAGCCCGGCAGGAACTTCGTGCCGCGCTGACGCAGAATGATCGAACCGGCGCTGACGGCCTGACCGCCGTAAGCTTTCACGCCGAGGTATTGCGGATTGGAGTCGCGGCCGTTCTTCGAGCTGCCGCCGCCCTTTTTATGTGCCATATCAACGTCCTTTGCTGGTTGCCGCCGGTAAGACCGCCGGACAATTTCGAGCCGGGCAATCTATCCGCAGGCCACTTCCGCGTCAAGGCGGCGATTCACGGGCGGGTTCACCCCTTTAAACCGCGGCGGCGGTCGCCTTGGCGCCGGCTGCCGAGTGACGCTGAGCGTAGTCGCGTGCCGCCCGGGTCAGACCCATGAACAGCGGGCTCGGCCGCAGCGGTCGGCTGGTCATCTCCGGGTGCGCTTGCGTCCCGACGAAGAACGGGTGCACCTCTTCGGGCAATTCCAGCATCTGCATGATCGGCTGGGTCGGATGCTTCCCGCTGAAAATCAGCCCAGCCGATTCCAGTTGTGCGATGTATTTCGGATCGACTTCGTACCGATGCCGGAACCGAAGCTTGGCATGGTGGGCATTGTCGAACAGTCGGCTCACCATCGAGCCGGGCTTCAGTTCGATGTCCTTGCCCCCCAGCCGCATGTTGCCGCCAAGCCCTTCGATCTTTTTCTGCTCCGGCAGCACGTCGATGACCGCGGTCGGGCAGCCCGGCTCAAACTCGCTGGAGCTGGCGTCAGTGATCCCGCATACATTCCGCGCGTATTCGATGACGGCCATCTGGAAGCCCAGACAAATTCCCAGGTACGGCAGCTTATTTTCGCGGGCGTACTTGATGCATTCGATCTTGCCCTCGGTTCCGCGTGAGCCAAATCCGCCCGGCACAATAATGCCATGACAGCCGGCCAGTCGCTTGGCGACGTTGCTCCGGTCGATCTGGCTGGTATCGATCCATTCCAGATTGACATTCACCCCAAGGTGCACGCTGCAATGTTCGCAGGCTTTGAGGATGCTCGCGTAGGCGTCACGCGTGGAGACATACTTGCCCGTCACCGCAATCGTAATGCTGTCCGACTTCGGCGGCTGAATCCGATCGACGAACCAATTCCAGCGGTTGCGCTCGCGATCTTCCTTGGCCTGGTCGACGCGGTCGTGCAGGTCCAGGATCGTCAACACTTCGCGGTCGATGCCCGCCAGGCGGAGCGAGTCCGGAACCAGGTAAATACTGGTCTGATCGTGCATTGAGAAGACGCGCTTCATCGGCACGTTGGCAAACATCGAGATCTTCTGCCGAATCTTCTCATTCGCCGGATTGGCCGCCCGGCAGGCGATCACGTGCGACTGCACGCCCACTTCCATCAGCTTGCGAATGCCCAGCTGGGCCGCCTTCGATTTTTGCTCGCCCAACGCGCCCGGCTCCAGCACGTACGTCAGGGCCACGAACATCGCCGAGCCTTCACCCTCTTCGTACGCAAGCTGACGACAGGCTTCGAGATAGAATGAGTTCTCGTTATCCCCCACCGTGCCGCCGACTTCGACGAACACGACATCGGCATTGGTTTTGACGGCCAATTCCCGCAGCTTCAGCTTCACTTCACCGACCACGTGCGGGATCACCTGCACATCGCGGCCGAGATAACCGCCCTCGCGTTCTTTCCGCAGAACGCCGGACAAAATCTGGCCGTTCGTGGTGAAGTTGGCGGCATTCAGGTCCTGGTCCAGAATGCGCTCGTAAGTGCCCAGATCCATGTCCGTTTCCATGCCGTCTTCAAGAACGAAGACCTCGCCGTGGCGGAACGGATTCAGCGTGCCGGAGTCGATGTTCAGGTACCCTTCCATCTTGATCGGGGCGACGCGCAGCCCCTTGTCCTGCAACAGCTTGGCAAGAGACGAGCTGAAGATGCCCTTGCCCAGGCCCGACATTACCGTGCCCAGGACGATCACGTACTTGGTATGCCCGCGCCGGTAGCCGGGGGGCATGGGGGTGTAGAATTCGGATTCATCCTGCGTGTTGCCGAGGCGGCCAAGAAGGTCGGTGTGAGACATAATCGATAGCTACTCGCCGCAAGTTAAGCGTTGCCCGTATTCGTACCGGCAACCGAAGGCTCGCAACTCGTAACTCTCCTCAAAAAATCTTCGTACTGCTGAGGCGTATCAATGCCGTGCGTCGCATGGGGCACGGGCATCACGTAAATGCGTTTCCCATGCTCCAAGGCACGGAGTTGTTCCAGTTTTTCCGCCTGTTCCAGCGGGGTAGGCTTCCAGGCGGCGAACTGCAGCAAAAACAACCGCCGGTAGGCGTAAACGCCCACATGCAATTGCCATGCAGCCGCTCCCCGTGCCTTGGCCACGACGTCGTCGCGGTCAAAGGGAACCACGGACCGCGAAAAATAGATCGCGTGCCGCGACAACGAGTGGATCACTTTCACGCGGTTCGGGTCTTTCACGTCGTCCAACGACTTGAACGACGTGCAGGCGGTGGCCATGTCGTCATTGTGTTCTTCGAGCCGGCGGATCAATCCATCGATCACGGCAGGCTCGATTTCAGGCTCATCGCCCTGGACGTTGACCACGATGTCATCGTGCAATTCCATCGCAACTTCTGCCACGCGGTCGGTCCCGCTTGGATGGCTCTTGGCAGTCATGACGCAACGCGTGTTGAACGGCCGCAGCGCATCCACAATCCGCTGATCGTCGGTCGCCACGATCACTTCGCGCACACGCTCGCACTTGCGGCACTGATCGACCACGTGCTGAACCAGGGGACGACCCGTCGCCGACGCCAGAATTTTCGCTGGAAAACGCGTGGATCCGTAACGAGCAGGAATGACGACAGTTGCAGCCAAAGTGACACCAGAACCCTAAATTTCGGTCGCTTCAAACTGCAGGGCAAACCTATCGCAGCGTTCAGGACGTGTCAACTTTCTCTTATCTCACAGTCCGCCCGCCCACCGTCCCACTGCCGGAGCGTCAGACCGCCTCAAAGGAGTGCCCCTTGGGGTCGGCGATCGCGAGCGTTAACACACTGATGGATGCGGGTTTAGCCGTCGTCAGCGCCCGCGCCAGCGACTTGACCGTCGCGCCCGTGGTCATCACGTCGTCGACGATCACCACGCGCTGATCGAAGATCGATCGGCCCCGCACGAGCGCGAAGGCGTCCCGCAGATTGCGAACTCGGGCATCATGCGAGGTCTGCAGGGATTGCGCCTTCGTGGCTCGCAGGCGGATCGCCGGATGGCGCACCCTAAGCCGATGCATTGCCGCCAGCCGCGATGCGATGACCGCCGCCTGATTAAATCCCCGGGCGATCTGTCGCCATCCGTGCAACGGCACCGGCACCAATACATCCGTCTCCGCCAGCAGCGCCCTCACCCGCGGCAATGCGCCGCACCGCTCTGCCAGCACCTCTCCCACGCTCCAGCCGTGATAATACTTCAGCCGGTGGATCAGCGGCTTGATGGGATCGGCAAACACGCCCATGTTCACCACTTGGTCAAACAACCGATACCCCCGACCTCGGCAGCGCTGGCACGGAGCGCCATCCAAAGCCACCGGCGCGCCGCATTGCACACATTGGGACCGGCGTTCCAGCGCCTTGAGTGCATCATCGCACGCCTCGCAGAAGCGCCCCGCTTCCGTAGACGTCCCGCACGCCACGCATCGCGGGGGAAACGCCAGCTGGAGCGTTTGTTCAAAAAATTGCGACGCAAACTTCAGCACCGCGGGCAACTTAACGCGTCCGCAGATTTGATGCCGCGCCCTTTGCCGTTTAGCATCAGCGGCTCGCTTGATGAACCGAACTTCCATCGCATTTTCAGACAAAGCCCGCAGAACGGCCGAGCAACCGATCAGTTACCTGATCGCCTTGGCCCAGTCGAACCCGCAATTGATCAGCTTTGCGGCCGGTCTGGTCGATCCGATGACGCTCCCCTGCGAAGAAACCCGCGTCATCGCCGATCGCATCCTGCAAAACCCGCAGACCGCCCGCGAAGCCCTTCAATACGGGTCCACCGTCGGGTACGCCCCGCTTCGCGAGGCGATTCTCAAACACCTGGAACAGCTCGACGGCCTGCCCGCAGCGAGCCTTTCGCTGTCGGCGAATGACATCATCATCACCACGGGTTCACAGCAATCGCTCTACATCATCGGCGACGTGCTTCTGAACCCGGGCGACATCGTCATTGCCGAGAGTCCGTCGTATTTCGTCTACACCGGCGCCCTGGCCAGCTTCGGCGCGCGGGTGCTGGGCATGCCCATGGATCGAGACGGGCTGGTGGTCGACGAAGTCGACAAGCTCCTGCACCGCCTGCAAACCCGGGGCGAACTGCACCGCGTCAAGTTCATCTATTGCACCAGCTACTACCAGAATCCCACCGGCCTGACGCTCAGCCGTGATCGCCGCGAACGCTTGGTGCAGATCGCCAAAAAATACAGCACGAATCATCGAATCCTCATCCTGGAAGACGCTGCCTACCGCGAGCTGCGTTACGACGGCGAAGCAATGCCGTCGATCAAATCGTTTGATCCGGACAACCAGTTCGTCGTCAGCAGCTACACCTTCAGCAAGCCGTTTGCGCCCGGCATTAAGTCCGGGTACGCGGTCATGCCCGCTGAATTGATGCATGCCGTCATGGAGCAGAAGGGGAACCATGACTTCGGCTCATCCAATCTCTGCCAGCGCATTGCCTACGAAGCCATGCGCGACGGCACCTACGCATCGCACCTGCAGGCGTTGCACGATGGTTACCGCAAAAAGCGGGACTTGATGCTGGCATCGCTCCAGAAACACCTGGGCGATCGGCCCGACGTCCAATGGACCCGTCCCGACGGCGGACTGTACATCTGGCTCTCGCTCCCCCGCTCCATCGACACCTCCCGGCGCGGCGGCATGTTCGAACGCTGCTTGGCCGCCGGCGTGCTCTATGTGCCGGGCGAATATTGCTTCTGCCCCGATGAAAACGGGCAGATTCCGCAAAACCACATGCGATTGTGTTACTCGGTCACGCCGCTGGAGCAGATCGAGCCGGGGATCGAGCGGCTTGCCCGTGCGATTGACCTGCAGTTGTCCGTCAGTTCCTCAACCCCGGCCCTGGCGGCCTCGCCCGCATGAGCAAGACCCTTTTCTGGTACGTATTCAAGCAATTGCTCTCGGTGTTCGGCCTGGCATCGGGCGTGATCGCCGGCATCATGAGCTTTGGCGGGCTGCTCAAGCCGTTGATGAACAACGGCCTGGACCTCGGCCAGGTCGGGAAGATGCTCGCCTACGCCATGCCGGCGATGACGACCTACAGCTACCCGATCGCCGCCCTCTTTTCCTGCACCGTCGTCTACGGTCGACTCGCCGCCGACAATGAAGTCACCGCCGTCCGCGCCGCCGGCATCAGCATGGGGCCGCTCGGACTGGGCTTCCCGGCCCTGGTGCTCGGGCTGATCGTTTCTTCGATCAGCCTCGCCCTGCTCTCGTTCATGGTGCCCGCCGCCTCGATGCGCGTCGAACGCACCGTCGTTTCGAACCTCGGGCAGATCGTCGTCAGCCGGATCACTCAGCAGCACCAGGTCCGGCTCGTACAAAGCAGCAGCCAAGGATTGACGATTTTCGCCCGCACCGCGCGGCTCGCCCCGTCCGATCCGAAAACGCCCGACGAGCAGGTCGTGAACCTGGAGGGCGTCTCGATCGTGACCTACTCCAAGGCCCAGGGCAACAAGCTCCAGGTGCCCGAAGAGTTCTACCTGGCCAAGCAAGTCGAAGCCCACATTCAGCAGAAGTTTGATCCCGAAACCGAAGAAGTCCCGGTGCAAATGCTGGCGACGCTCACGGACGGCCTGAAGTTCCCCCGCACCACTACCAACCGCGAAGACGCGGCCCTGCAGGGCGGTGTGCAAACCTACCAGTTCGGCCCCCTGCCGCTGCAATCGCCGTTGCGGGAAAACACCAAATTCATGGACATCCGCAAGCTTCAGGACTTGCGGACCCACCCCGAAAACAGCCAGCGCATGCAGGACAGCCTGGAAGAACTGATCCGTGCCGATCAGGAAAATCAGTACCTGCAATCGATCATCACCCAATTGACGACCGGCCTGGGCGTGGCGAAGTTCAAGACCACCGGCGGAGACCAATACACCCTGATCGCCGCCACGCCTCGTCCCACCATCGACAAAGACCGCCTTGTCCTGACCACCACGCCCCAGGACACCGCGGGCATTCGCCTGATCCAGACCCGCGGCGGAGACCTGCCCTCCATCGAGTCCTCCTCCAAGGCCGCCCGCATCCGCGTCTATCCCGACAATGACAACAAAGAGCTGTCGATGACCATCGAACTGCTCGACACGGTCATCCGAGAGAACGGCGAGGAATCCGCCCGTCTGTCATTCGAGCGCAATTTCACCATCCCGATGCCCGAGGCGATCCACACGATTGCCGATCGCACCGTCAAGGAATACATGCGTCGGACGGACTTGCCGCCCGACCAGCGGGCGGTGCTCTGGCGCAACCTGATGAAGCAGAACAACTCGGTGATCAGCGAAATGCACAGCCGGGTGAGCTTTGCCCTCAGCTGCATCGTGCTGACGCTCGTGGGGTATGGCCTGGGCGTGATGTTCAAGAGCGGCAACTACCTGAATGCGTTTGCCGTCAGTGTCGTGCCCGCCATCGTCAGCATCGTGCTGATCGTGACCGGCCAGCACATCTGCGAGAACGTGCCGCCGAACATGGGGCCTCATTTCCAGAATCCCTTGAATTTAGGGCTGTTTGTCCTCTGGGCCGGCAATGTGGCGGTGCTGATCATTGCGATCGGCCTGCTCGTGCGGCTGCGGCGCCAGTAACACTTGGCTTTAGAGCGTTTCGAATTCCGCGATGAAGATCCTCACCCGTTACATTCTCTACAGCTACCTTCGCAACTACATCATCAGCCTTTTCGTGCTGATCGGGCTGTACATCGTCCTGGACATGGTCTTCAACTTTGACGAGTTCGCCGTCTCCCGCGAAGGGGCCGGCGCCCTCACCGCGATTGCAAATATCGGCGAATATTACTTTTACCAATCCTTTCGCATCTTCGCCCAATTGTCGGGGGTAATTCCCGTCGTCGCCGCCGCCTTCACCTTTCTGCGGCTGGCGCGGTTCAATGAACTCACCGCCATGATGGCGGCCGGCATGCATCTGGTTCGCGTCGCCGCCCCGGCGATCGTGGCGGCGGTGGTCGTTTCCCTTCTGCTTCCCCTGGTGAACCAGGAGATCGTCATCCCCAGCATCATTCCACAGCTCACCCGCGCCAGGAACGATTCGCCCGACCAGAAGCAAAAGGCAAACGCGATCCAGAACATGCAGGATGCCAACGGCGCCTTGCTGTTTGCCTCCAAATACAATCCGCCCACCCCCACCGAACCGGCTTCGATGGAGCAGCTGGATTTGCTGTCGATTGATCCGCAGTTCAACCTCACCGCCCACACCACCGCCGACCGCGCCACCTATGAGCCGGCCACCAAATCCTGGTCGCTCGAAAACGGCCTGTGCACGACCGGCCTTGCCACGCATCATCGCGCGGTCACCCCGGTGAAAACCTACCAGAGCAACGTCACGCCGGAAGAAATCGCACTGTACCGCTCCGGCGACTACGTCGACCTGCTCTCGACCGCCCGGATCAATGAACTGCTCGACCGCACCCAGATTTACGGCACGAACGACCTGCTCCGGGTGAAGCACCAGCGGCTCGCCCAGCTGATGCTCAACATCATCATGGTGCTCCTGGCCATCAGCTGCGTCCTCATCCGCGAACCCGGCCAGATGCGGTACGCGATGGGCAAGTGCCTCGTGCTCGTCGGCGCGTGCATGGTGACGATCTTCCTTTGCCAGAACCTTGCCGCCAGTCCGCCCGCCGCCCCCGGCTGGAACGATCGCTGGCCCGCCTTGATGGCCTGGATGCCCATTTTCATTTTCGGGCCTCTCAGCGTATTCTTGTTGGACCGCGTCAAAACATGACCCAACTCAATCGTGCGTCCCCCCCGCCCAGCCGTGCCTTTACGGTGATCGAATTGCTCATCGTGTTGGGCATCATCGCCATCCTGATGGGGATGCTGTTCCCCGCTGTCGAACGCGTGCGCCATCGCGGCTATCTGGAGGCGTGCGCCAGCAATCTCCGCACGATCGGCCAAGCCGTTCAGATCTACGCCAGCGAACACCGCGGCCAATTCCCCAGGACGCGCTACGTCCCGGACGCGCCGCTCTGCTTCGGCACAAATCCCGGGAGCAACGCCCCATTCGGCGCGACCGGCCCGCTGACAAATGATGTGACGGCGGCGTTCTACCTGCTGGCGAGCTTAGATCGCGTCCCGCTGCGTACGTTCATTT
>JBQCCH010000205.1:0-8698 GCA_051962375.1 Tepidisphaeraceae bacterium | reverse complement strand
GAATGTCAGCGACGCCGGCGCCTCCGCCGAGCCGGCCGTTCCATCAACGTGCCATCGTGGGAGCGGCCGCGTCGTCGTCGTATTGATTTCACAAAGCCCGACGGCGCCGCTGTCAAAATCGATGACCACTCGGGCAAAGTCATCGCAATCGCTCGACCATACATTCCCGCGCAGTTGCGCGTATACGCGCTTCGGCCGAGCCGGGAGCATGAGCCGCCAGAGCTGATCGATGAAATGCGATCCCCAGTCAAACAGGCCGCCGCCCCCGAACGATTTTTCATTCCGCCAGTTCGGCCGAAACTCCCGCGCCGCCGGCCCGACGCAGCTTGACCACTGCCCCAGCCGCGATTCGACATTAATGATCCGCCCGAAGACGCCCTCCGACACCGCACGCTGCAGCGTCAGGAAATCGATGTCCCACCGCCGGCAATGAAACACGCTCAGCACGCGCTGCCGCTCCCGTGCCTGGTCGGTCAATTCGCGCGAGCTGGCCTCGTCGAGCGTCATCGGCTTTTCGATCATGACATGCTTCCCCGCCGCCAAGGCCAGGCGCGCATGATCAAAATGCATCGACGTGGGCGTCGAAACCAGCACCGCATCCACGGCTTCCAGCAATGCGTCGACCCGATCCACCGTCGCCCAACCCTGCTGCTCGGCTACGGCGCGACGGGCGGGCGTGGGATCGTACACCGCCGCCACGCGGGCGCGCGGCGAGGCATCGATCCAGGGGGCGTGCTCATGCCCGATGCGTCCAAAACCAATGATGCCCACACGAATCATGCCACCAGTATACGGCGGCGATCAGAACAGGCCGAGCTCGAGCATGGCGGCTTCGCTCATGCGGTCTTTCGTCCAGGGTGGATCGAAGACCAGATCCACCTTCGCACTTTTCACCGCCTCCACCGCTTCCACTTTCCGCTCGACTGCCGCCAGGATGTCGCCCGCGACGGGGCAGCCCGGCGCGGTGAGCGTCATCCGCACGATCACTCGATTTTCAGGGTCAATCTCAATGCCGTAGATCAGGCCCAGGTCGTAGATATTTACCGGGATTTCGGGGTCATACACGGTGCGGATGGCATCGATCACCTGGGCCTCAAGATCGCTGCTCGGCGCGTCCGGCGCGACGTGCTGCGGCTTCGCGCCGTCGGCCGCAAAGGCGTCGCGCAGTTGCTGCACTTTGTCGTTCGGGTTGATGACATTCAAACCTTTGCGCGGCGAATTCATGGGCGCTCCCAAATTCTGCTTACGATAACGTGGCGAATTGGTTCGCATGCGCCCGCAGCCGAGCGACCATGCCTGCCAATCCGTTTCGACGCCCCATGCTCAGGTGCTGATCCAGGCCCAGGCGTTTGAAGAACCCTTCGATATCGAATCCCAGAATTTGCTGCGACGACTGGCCGGCGAATACGTGCTGCAGCACGGCAATCAACCCGCGGACGACATCGGCGTCGCTGTCGGCGAGGAAATCGAGCCCGTCGGCCGTGTTGGGGCGACGGCGGGCGAACAGGTGCACCGTGCTCTGGCAGCCATGCACTTTCGTCAGTTCGTTCTTCATCGGCGCCGCCATCGGCAGCAGTTTCTGGCCCATCTCGATCAGCACTTCGTACCGGTCTTTCCAATCCTCAAACATCGAAAACGTTTCGATCAATTCATCCGCCGCCGCGTCGGGCGAATGCGCGGCAGGTTCGGGAAAGCGGATTTCCTCAACCAGCGACGCTTGCGAAGCGGAAACGCGCGGCCGAGTGTTGGCGACAATTTTTTCGATCGCGTTCGCCAGCCGGTCCACATCGGCGCGTGTGTTGTATAGCGCCAGCGACGCCCGTGCCGTGCCGGGAATTTGGAACCGATCCATCACCGGTTGGCAGCAGTGGTGCCCGGTGCGAACGGCGATGCCTTCCAGATCCAGCATCACGCCGACATCGTGCGTGCTCAGTTGCAGCTCATCGAAGATGAACGAGACGACGCTCGCCTTATGCGAGGCGGTGCCGACAATCTTCAGCCCGGAAATGCTGGCCAGCCGCTCCGTCAGGTAGCGATGCAGCGTTTGCTCGTGGGCATGGATCGCTTCGAGGCCGATGCCTTGGACGTAGTCGATGGCGGCGGCCAATCCGATCGCGCCGCTGATGTGCGGCGTGCCCGCCTCAAACTTGTTCGGCAATGCCGCGTACGTGGTTTTGCCAAACGTCACTTGATCGATCATGTCGCCGCCACCCTGGTACGGCGGCATCGCTTCGAGCAATTCGCGCTTGCCGTACAGGACGCCGGTGCCCGTCGGCGCGAACAGCTTGTGCCCGCTGAATACATAAAAATCGGCGTCGAGGCTCCGGACGTCGGTTTTGGCGTGGGCCACCCACTGGGCGCCGTCGATCAGCACCTTCGCGCCAACGCTGTGCGCCATCTGCACGATCTGGCCGACCGGATTGACGGTGCCGAGCGAATTGGAAACGTGCACCATGGAGACGATCTTCACGCGGCTGCTGAGCATCGCGGCAAAGTCTTCCAGGTTCAGTTCGCCCCGATCGTTCATCGGGATGACTTTGAGCGTCGCGCCGGTCTGCTGGCAGATCATTTGCCACGGCACGATGTTGGAGTGGTGCTCCATCGCCGAGATGATCACCTCATCGCCGGCATGCAGAAACGCCCGGCCGAACGAGGCGGCCACCAGGTTGATCGATTCGGTCGTGCCTCGCGTGAAAATGATCTCCGCAGGGTCGGCGGCATTGATGAAGCGCTTCACCGTGCGGCGGGCTTGCTCATACCCTTCGGTGGCGATCTGCGACAACTCGTAAACGCCGCGGTGGATATTGGCGTTCTGGGCCTCGTAATACCGCTGAATCGCCGCGATCACCTGCCGGGGCTTTTGCGTGGTCGCGCCATTGTCCAGATAGACCAACGGCTTTCCGCGGGAATGCGTAGCGAGGATCGGAAAATCCGCGCGGACGGCGGCGACATCAAGGCCGAAGCTGGGGTCAAGGACGGCAGACATAGGCGTAAACCTTGGTCAAACGCGATCGCGAACGATCAAGCGATCGCCGAAGCGATCGTCAGGGCGATCCTTCAGGTCGCGGCATCTGCGTTTTAACGGCCCGGCTTCGCTTAACGTGTGACGGCTTCGTCAAACGCGCCCAGGTCGTTGATGCGCAAATCCTGTGGCAGGCCGTGCCGGGCGGCCATGTAATCTTCGACACGACGGCGAACCGGCGCAACGCGGATGCGGCGTGTCACGTCGGCGGCAAACGCATACGTCAGCAGGTGCCGGGCCGCCTCAATCCCTACGCCGCGCGAGCGGAGATAGAAGATCAGGTCTTCGTCGATCGGGCCCGTCGTGCTGCCGTGCGTGCACTTGACGTCATCGGCGTAAATCTCCAAGGCCGGCATCGAATTCATCTCGGCCGTGTCCGACAGAAGCAGCGCTTTGCTGCTTTGCTTGGCATTGGTCTTCTGGGCGATCTGGTTGACGAAGATTTGCCCTTTGAAGACAGCGCTCGCCTTGTCGGCAAGCACGTGCTTGTAGAGTTCGTGGCTCGGGCAATCGGGGGCGGCGTGATCCAGCAGCGTGTGGTTGTCGCAGTGTTGCGTACCGCCGATGAGCACCAGCCCGTTCAGCGTGGCATACCCGCCCCGGCCGCCCAGTTCCACCGCCAGGTCATTCCGGCTGACGGCGGCGCCGATGCTGATCGCGTGCGACACGAATTGCGTCTGCTTCCCGATGCGAACCTGCATGTTCGCCACGTGAAACGCCTCGGTGGATTCGCGCTGCAGCTTGCAGTGATCGATCCGGGCGTCATCGCCGACGACAAACTCACTGACGGCGTTGCACAAGTACTTGCTGCCCCGGCCGACGTAGCTTTCGACGAAGGTCGCTTCGCTGTTTTCCTCGGCAATCGCCAGGATGCGCGGGTGCGACACCACCGGCGACTTCCCGCCGACATTGATGAACAAGAAGTGGACCGGCGTCTCGATCGTCGCGCCGCGCTTCACGTGCACGAACGCGCCGTTGCTGAAATCGGCGGTGTTGAACAAGGCAAACGCGTGGCCCGACGGATCGCCGACCTGTCCGAGTTGCTTTTTCACCAGCTCGGCATGCGGCCCGGTGCAGGCGTCGACGAGCGTGGAGACGGTGAGCCCCTTGGGCGCGTGGTCCAGCCGCGACAGCTCGGCAGAAAAGTGGCCGTTCACGAAGACGAATTCGACGCAAGCTTCATCGCCGAAGGTGTATTGGCCATGCAGGTCGGCTCCATCGGCGGGCTCGGCGTCGGCGAAGGTTTCGCGGACGATCGGCTGGAGCTTGGTGAATCGCCATGCCTCTTCCTTCCCGGTCGGCAAGCCCTGGCTGGTGAATGTGGCCCGGGCGGTTTCGCGCAAGGTCTGCAACCAGGCGGGCGAATCAGTCGAGCGGCGAGTGTCGGCAATCTGCGTCATTTCGATATCCTTCAAACTCATCCGTCTGACTTACACCCCGACCGACAGTTCTTTTTCAACCCAGTCGTAGCCCTTGTCTTCCAACTCCAGCGCCAGCTCCTTGCCGCCCGTCTTCACGATTCGGCCGTCGATCATGACGTGGACGATGTCGGGCACGATGTAGTTGAGCAGCCGCTGGTAATGCGTCACCACCAGCCAGCTTCGCTCGGCGTCCTGCTCATGCAGCTTGTTAATCCCCTCGGCGACGACTTTCAGAGCGTCGATATCCAGGCCCGAGTCCGTCTCATCGAGCAAACCCAGCAGCGGATTCACGACGGCCAGCTGGAACACTTCGTTGCGCTTTTTCTCGCCGCCGGAGAAGCCTTCATTCACCGCGCGGTTCAAGAACGATTCTTTGATGCCAAGCGCCTTCTGCTTTTCCTTGACCAGCTTGATGAAAGAGACGGCATCCAGTTCCGGCTCGCCACGGTGGGCGCGGATCGCATTGACGGCAGCCTTCAGGAAGTAGCTGGTGCTCACGCCCGGAATTTCGACCGGGTACTGAAACGCCAGAAACACGCCCTCGCGCGCCCGCTCCTCGGCCGACATTTCCAGGATCGATTGGCCGTTGAACAGGATGTCGCCCTCGGTCACTTCGTAGGTTTCGCGACCGGCGATCACCTGGCAAAGCGTGCTTTTGCCGGACCCGTTCTTGCCCATGATGGCGTGAATCTGCCCCTTTTCCATGGTCAGATTGACGCCCTTGAGGATCTGCTTATCCGTGCCGGCGATGTTGGCGTGAAGATTCTTGATTTCTAAAACTGGCATTGCGATATCCCGAAATTCGAACGATTAATGTCGATTGCCGAAAGAGAATCCCAAGAAGGAATCTCCAGAAGAAAATTCGTTGCGCCGACAATCGACCATCGACGCGCCACCCACTGTGATTTACCCGACCGAGCCTTCCAGAGAGACGCCGAGCAGCTTTTGGGCTTCAACGGCGAATTCCATGGGCAATTCGCGGAACACTTCCTTGCAGAAGCCGCTGACGATCATGTTGATCGCGTCTTCCAGGCTGATGCCGCGCGTTTTGCAGTAGAACAGCTGGTCTTCACCGATTTTGCTGGTGCTGGCTTCGTGCTCGCACTTGGCCGTTTGGTTGCGGACTTCGATGTACGGCTCGGTGTGGGCGCCGCATTGATCGCCGATCAGAAGCGAATCGCACTGCGTGTAATTGCGGGCGTTGGTCGCGCCGGGCATCACTTTCACGAGCCCGCGATAGGTGTTCTGCCCGTTGCCGGCGGAAATGCCCTTGCTGACGATCGTGCTGCGGGTGTTCTTCCCGATGTGGATCATCTTCGTGCCGGTGTCGGCCTGCTGCTTGTTGTTCGTCAGCGCGACGGAATAAAACTCGCCCACGCTGTTGTCCCCCTGCAGGATGCACGAGGGATACTTCCACGTGATGGCCGAGCCGGTTTCGACCTGGGTCCAGGTGATCTTGGCATTCGCGAAGGCTTTGCCGCGCTTCGTCACGAAGTTGTAGATGCCGCCCTTCCCTTGCTTGTCGCCGGGGTACCAGTTCTGCACCGTGCTGTACTTGATCGTCGCCCCGTCCAGGGCGATCAATTCCACGACGGCCGCGTGCAACTGGTTTTCGTCGCGCATCGGCGCGGTGCATCCTTCAAGGTAGCTGACCGAAGCGCCTTCGTCGGCGATGATCAGCGTGCGCTCAAACTGCCCGGTGTTGATGGCATTGATGCGGAAGTAGGTGCTCAATTCCATCGGGCATTTCACGCCCTTCGGAACGTAAACGAACGACCCATCCGTGAAGACGGCCGAGTTCAGGGTGGCGAAGTAGTTGTCCGAATACGGGACGACGGTCGCCAGATACTTTTGCACCAGTTCCGGGTGATGCTGAACGGCCTCACCGAAACTGCAGAAGATGATGCCAAGTTCGCCGAGCTTTTTCTGGAAGGTGGTCGTGACCGACACGCTGTCAAACACCGCATCGACCGCAACTTTCGGCTCTTCCACGCCCAGCAGCGCATTGCGCTCGTTCACCGGCACGCCGAGCTTTTCGTAGATCGCCAGAAGTTCCGGATCGACCTCGTCGAGCGATTTTTTCTTCTTCGGCGCGGAGAAGTAGCTGATCGCCTGGTAATCGATCTTGTCGTAATGCAGCTTGCCCCAATGGTGCGGCTCCTGCATCGTTTGCCATTGTCGAAACGCTTTGAGGCGCCAGTCCAGCATCCATTGCGGCTCATTCTTCTTGGCCGAGATGTAGCGGACCGTCTCCTCGGTCAGGCCGGGCGGCAGCGTCTCCGATTCCACGTCCGACGCAAAGCCGTAGCGGTATTCCTGATTCGCCAGTGTTTCGATTTCAACTTCTGCAGTAGGCATTCGGATAAAAGTGAAGGGTCAATAGTCGACAGTCGGACGATTGAAGACAGACCAAGCCGGCCCTCTTCAACCGATCCCCGCTTCGCTAGAAACACTTCACTCCTTTAGGCTTGGAAACTGGACCCGCAACCACACGAACTGGTCGCATTCGGGTTCTTGAACACAAACCCGCGGCCCATGACTTCGTCTTTGAAGTCGATCTCGACACCATTCAGATACAGGTACGACTTCATGTCGCACAGGATCTTAACGCCGTTGGACTCCAGCTCTTCGTCCATGTCGGCCTTGGGCTCTTCGGTCAGGTCGAGCATGTACGTAAAACCCGAGCAGCCGCCCCCTTTCACGCCCACACGCAGGCGCGTCCCCTCTTCGGACAGGCCCTGATCGGTCATGATGCTTTTGATTTCCTTGGCGGCGGTTTCAGATAACGTGATCATAATCAACTCCTTATTTCGGGCTCGGCACACGCCCGGATGCCCCATCAGGCCATCCGGCACGAACCAAACCCGAACTGCCGATACTAGGAAGAATCGGCCTTCATTTCAATGAGATTTCGTCGCAGCGATTCCCCGCTGCCCCGGCAGTCGCTGCTGCTCCCCGAGCGGCCGCCCTAATCCCGCGACGGCTTCCAAAGGGCCGCGTCAATGGTCGACCAAAGGTGCACAATCCACCCCATGGTCCCCACTGAAACCACCCAGACCACCACGCCCACCAGAAATTGCACCAGCGCCATCAGAATCCGCCCCTGCACGAGCTGGCCCAATCCGGGGATGAAGAAGCTGCAGACCGCTGCGATGACGTTTGCCGTGGAGCCGCGACCGCTCATGTGCCGATTCCTTTTGCGTTGCCGATGGATTCGCCCGGCTTCAATGTCCAGGCGCTCGGATGCGACGTCATGCCGATGTGCGGATAGTAGGCCGTCGCTTTCGGCGCGGCCAAGAGAATGACCGTCGCCTGCGGGGCGGCGGCCTGGGTATGGCGGATGAGTTCCGTTCCGATCCCCCGCCGCTGATGGCTCGTCCGCACGGCCAGGTCGGACAGATAGGTCGCATAAACGAAATCGCTCATCGACCGCGCGATCCCCACCAATTGCCCCTGCTCCCAGGCGCTGACGACCAGATTCGCCTGGGCGAGCATCGTGGCCATTCTCTCTCGGTCATCCACCAGGCGCCGTTCCCCGAGCGTGGAGGCGATGTACAGCTCAATGACCGCATCCAGATTCAGCTGGTTGCTGCGGCGATAATCGATCATGGCGACAACCGCTCGATCGCCCAGCGATCCCCCTGCCGGGTATACCGCAGCCGGTCATGCAACCGGCTCGGCCGCCCCTGCCAGAATTCGATCACCGATGGCAAGACCCGATATCCGCCCCAGAAGTCCGGCAACGGCACGGATTCGCCGAATTGCTCCCGAAATTGTTGGTCCAGCTCGATTTCCCGCTGTTCGAGGCTTTCCCGCGACGGCACCACCGTGCTTTGGCGCGACGCCCAGGCGCCGATCCGCGACGCCCGCGGACGCACATCGAAATATCGCCGGGATTCCTCTCGGCTGACGCGTTCGACGGTTCCTTCGACCCGCACCTGCCGCTCGAGCGGCTCCCAAAAAAACACCAACGCCGCCCGGGGGTTTTCCGAAAGTTCCCGGCCTTTACGACTTTCGTAATTTGTGAAAAAGACGAAACCCCGGGCGTCCACTCCCTTCAGCAGCAGGATCCGCGCCGATGGGATGCCGCTTGCGGTGGCCGTGGCGACGGTCATCGCATTCGGTTCGGGCACCCGCGCGTCCTCAGCCTCTTTGAGCCACCGCTCAAATTGCCGAATGGCGTCGGCATCCACCGCGCTGTGGTCCAGCGTGCCCTTGCGATAATCCACCCGCATCCCCTGGAGGTCGGCGGTGA
>JBQCCH010000204.1:0-2806 GCA_051962375.1 Tepidisphaeraceae bacterium | reverse complement strand
AAGGACGGGACGATCGATCACATTTTTTCGGGCGTCAATCCGCAGGGGTGCCAGGTGCATGCCTTCAAGGTGCCGACCCCGCTGGAAAAAGCGCACGACTTTCTTTGGCGCATCCACAATGCGGCGCCGCCGAAGGGGATGATCGGGATATTCAATCGTTCGCACTACGAGAGCGTGCTGGTGGAGCGGGTGCATAACCTGGTGCCGAAATCGGTGTGGAAGGAGCGATACGCCCACATCAACCATTTTGAAAAACTGCTGGCGGACGAAGGGACGACGATCGTGAAATTTTACCTGCACATCAGCCGCGATGAGCAGGCGCGGCGGATGCAGGATCGGCTGGAAGATGCGAAAAAGAATTGGAAATTCAGCCCGGCCGATCTGGAGGAACGCAAACTGTGGGATGACTACATGAAAGCGTTCGATGACGCGTTGGAAAAATGCAGCACGAAGCATGCGCCCTGGTACGTCGTGCCGTCGGATCATAAGTGGTATCGGAATTACGTGATCAGCGAGATTCTGGTGAAGACGCTGAAGCAAATGGACCTGCACTTTCCGAAGCCGATCCCGGACATCGGCAAATACCGGGTGGAATGAAGCTGCGGAATGATGCGCTGGAAGGACACGCGGTGGAATGACGCGCCGCGGCGACGGAAAGCGGATTTTGGCCGCTTTTTTGTGGGGCCGGCGGTACAAAGGGGTGGGCGTGGGGCGGCGGCGCGGGGAAAGGGGCGGGGCTTCGGAATGTCGGGGGCGATAAGTCGCAGGGCAGGCTGGGCAAGGGCCGTCGCACTGGCGCACGTGAAAAATCGGCCTAAAGACGTTGGCGGCCGGGAGTTGTTGAAAAAAGCGAAAAAGAAAATGGCAGGAACGGCCGAGCGTGGTTTTTGAACACTTAGGCCGATCGAACCGTAGGGCTGCTAGCGACCTCTGGGGATTCTCGTAGGATAGACAACAGTGGCTGAAGGCACGGGAAAAAAAGTCGTACTGGCGATGTCGGGCGGAGTGGACAGCTCCGTGGCGGCGGCGCTGTTGAAGCAGCGCGGGTATGAGGTGATCGGCTGCTTCATGCGGCTGGGCACGCCGGACGGCGTTCAGGAAAAAGAAACCGACTGCAAAATCGACCCCACCCAGCCGGCGAAGCAAAAACAGGGGTGCTGCTCGGTGCTTGATGCGGGAGACGCCCGGCGCGTGGCCCAGCTGCTGGACATCCCGTTTTATGTGCTGAACTTCCAGGAAGATTTCGGACGGGTGATCGATTATTTCATCGGCGAATACAACCGCGGTCGCACGCCGAACCCGTGTGTGCGGTGCAACGACTGGCTGAAATTCGGTCGGTTGGCGAAATATGCCGACGCGGTGGGGGCGGATTTTGTCGCTTCGGGGCACTACGCCCGCGTGGGCATCGATCCGGTTAATGGTCAAAAAACGCTGTTGCGGGGGCTGGACCATAAAAAGGACCAGAGCTACGTCCTGTTCGGCATGCCGCGATCGCATGTGGATCGGCTGATGCTGCCGGTGGGGGAATTCGAAAAACACGAAGTGCGGAAAATCGCCGAGGACCTGAATCTGCCGGTGTTCAACAAGCCGGACAGCCAGGAAATCTGCTTCGTGCCGGACCAGGACTACGCCGGACTGATCAACCGCCGATCGCCGGGGGCGCTGGAGCCGGGCGAGCTGGTGACGCCCGGCGGCGAAGTGGTCGGCAAGCATGGGGGCCATCAGAATTTTACGATCGGACAGCGCAAGGGCGTGGGCGTGGCGCTGGGATATCCGATCTACGTGGTGGACATCGACGCGGGATCGAATCGCGTGGTGCTGGGGGATAAAGAGCAATTGTTGCGAACGCAGCTGGTCGCTAACCAGATCAACGTCATCAGCGACCGGGTGACGTCGGAGCCGCTGAAATGCGAGGCGAAGATTCGCTACAACCACGCGCCGCAGCCGGCGACGGTTCGGCGGACGGGTGCGGACGAGCTGACGGTCGTTTTTGATGAGCCGCAGAGCGCGGTGACGCCCGGGCAGGCGGTGGTCTGCTATGACGGCGATGTCGTGCTGGCGGGCGGTTGGATCGACAAGACGGCGTAAGCGGGCCGAGGTCGGCCGCGATCATTTCTGCATCATGATGGGACTTCGGCGCAACATCCTCATTTTTCACAATGCCGCGCTGGGTGATTTTGTGATGACTTGGCCGGTGGCGCTGGCGCTGGGCCGGGTCTTCGCGCAGAGCCGGGTGCGGTATGTGACATCGGGACAAAAAGGGGCGCTGGCGGAAAAAGCGATTGGCATCGAATTTCTGGACAGTGACGCGGGATGGCATGCCCTGCACGGGGATGGGACGGCCGTCGCGCCGCACGTGGAGCGGGCGCTGGGCGGGCTGCAGTTGGGGGTGGTATTTTCGACGAAGCCCGACGCTGGCTTTGAGCGGCGCCTTCGCGAGCAGGCCGGCGAATGCGCGATGGTCTGGATCAACCCGAATCCCCCGAAAGGGGAGCCGGTCTGGGCGAATCAGCTGAATGAGCTTGAAAAAGTGCCCATGCTCCGCCAGGCGGTGGAGCAGATGCAGCGGCTGATCCAGACGCGCGGGCTGCAGTCGCCGCCGGGCGAGGCGAAGTCGATCGTCGTGCACCCCGGCAGCGGCGCGGCGCGGAAAAATTGGCCGATCGAACATTTTTTGAGCTTGGCCACGCTGTTGAAGACGCAAGGCTACGCCGTGCAGGTGGCACTGGGTGAAGTGGAACGGGAGCGGTTCGCGAAGGATTCCATCGACCGCCTGAGCCAGGTGGCGGCGGCGCGGTGGTGTGAG
>JBQCCH010000203.1:0-5950 GCA_051962375.1 Tepidisphaeraceae bacterium | reverse complement strand
CTCATGCTGGGCGACGCGTTCGTTCGGGTACGTGCCCCCGAAGCCGATGCTGCCGAGGTAATTGGATTGGGCGGTGGGAATGCCGCTGTCGTAGTAGACGTAAATGTTGGAGTTGCCGAAGTTGCCGTAGGCGTTGTACCGGTCGACGACGGCCTGCATGGCATTGGTGGCGGCGGTCTTGCGGGCGTCGGTGTCCCATGTGCCGCCGACCGTAAACGTCAGCGTCGCCCGCGCACTGGCGGTCAATCCTGCCCAACAGATCACCTGGGGCAGCCAATACGCAATCGCGCCTCGCACCATGTCACCTCCGCACGTTCTGTAATTCCGCCCCCCGACCCTCTCCGCGAACGCTTAACCATACCGCGTCACGCCACCGATTTGCAGCAATTTACTGATGTAAATAGAAGAAAATAAGGCGAAGACGTCGTGCGGTCTCCGGGCACGACCGGGGCGTGCGGGCCCTGGCGATGGCGAGGAATGGGCGTTGTCGCGGGGCTGCGGCGAGCGGCAGCCAAAGGACGGGGACGGTGCCGCGGGTCAGACTTCCTTAAATTCCGGCGGGAACAGGAGCACCGGAATGCGCGTGTTCCGGATCAGTTCCACCGGCACATTCCCGGCAAGCAGGCGGGCGAACACATTTTTCCCGGTCAGGCCCAGGCACAGGAGCGTCGCCTGCTGCTCGTCGGCGGTGTTCAGGATCGCCCGGGCGATGTCGTCGCTGAACATCAGCAGCGTCTGCACGCTGACGCCATGCACTGCGAGCGCTTCCTGCAGGGTGCGGACGGCCTTGTCTCCCTCGGCCTCTTCATTCTCGCGGCTGGGGCCGCTGCTGGGACGCGATACATGCACGACGAGCACATCGGCGGCCAGTTTTCGCGCCAGATCGCTGACCGGATCCACCAGCCGCTGCGCCGCCAGGGCGGACGAGACTGCCACCAGAATTTTACTCATCGCAACACTTTCTGTTCATTCAGGATCATCCGCAGCAGGGGCGTCATCCGACGCACGGCCCGTCCCCGGTGGCTGATCTCATGCTTCTGTGCCGACGACAGTTCGGCCATCGTCTGTTGTCGATCCCGAAGGAAGAACAACGGGTCATACCCGAAGCCGTTCGCCCCTCGAGGTTCTCGGATGATATGCCCTTCGACGGTGTCGCGTGCGGTCGCCCGAATTATGCCCGAAGGATCGGATAAGGCCAACGTGCAAACGAACCGGGCCGTGCGGGCGTCGTCGGGCACGTCGGCCAACTGCCGCAGCAGCAACGCGTTATTCGCCGGGTCGCCCGAGCCGGCGTCGTGCAACGCGGCCCAGCGGGCGCTGACCACGCCCGGTTTTCCGTTCAAAGCGTCAACCTCCAGGCCGCTGTCGTCGGCCAGCGTCCAGAACCCGGTCCGCTGGGCGTATTCGCTGGCTTTCAGGCACGCATTGGCGAGGAAGGTCTGCCCGGTTTCGTCGACCTCGCCCACCGATTGCTTCAGGGCCGACAGATCGCACCACTCGAAGCCGGCGTCACCGAGCATGGCGGCGAACTCGCGCGCCTTGCCGGCGTTGGTGGTGGCCATCAGCAGCATCGCCGCCGGGGCGGCAGGCTCGTGCTTCATTGATTCGCTCATTGCGGGATCGTTCCTTGGCGGCAGGCTCATCGTCGGATCGACCTCAATTGGCCGCCGCCGCTGTCGGGCGCGAGCGGGTTGACGACCGTGGGCGCGCTGGGCCCGTTGACGCTGTCGGGGCTCAGTTGATCCGCGCCTCCCTGCGTCATCGCCGGCTGCAGACGCGGGATTTCGACCAGAAAGCTTTCCTGCTTGCGGATGGTCGCCTTGCCGGTGCGCGGGTCGGTGATGCGGTTCGCCTGGATTTGGCCGTCGACGCTGTAATACGGGTAGCGTTTCCAGGTGTTCAGCAACGTGGGATCGTCGATGTCGATCTTCGGCTGAAAGACCTTGATGTCGCGGCTGCTTTGTTTTTCGATCTCCTCGGCCATGCCGGCCGGAAGGGGCGAGGACGAGACAACCAGGTCTTGCCCGTTGTCGCCGTTGGAATGGGCGTCGGTGCTGTCCTGCTCACGGACGGCCGACCGGGGCCAGGCGCCGATGCAGACGGTGCTGACGTTCGGCCCGTGGTAGTAGTAGGCCTCAATCCCCTGCTTGCGCGCCGCGATCACCGATTCGACCGCCAACTGCTTGCGATTTTTCCCGGCATCCTCCCCCTGCCCCACCGCATCGACCGTGTAACCCGCGATGGCGATGGACCAGTAGCGGCGAGTCGGATCATCCGGGGCCTTGTCATGATCGAGCCGGGCCCGGTCATATTCCGGCGGGCCATTCGGGTCGGCGATCGGCAGGGCTTCTTTCAGGCACCCCGGAAACAGCTTGTTGCCGGCGGCATCCTGCAGCGAGCGCAGAAACAGCAGATCCTGCTCCGCCCGCTGCGCTTCGGCCGGATCGACCGCACGCTCGATCTGCTTGTAATAGCCGAAATACAGCGTGCTCTGGTTCTCTTCGTGAACGACATAAAACTCCCGCCGGCCGGTGGCGCGGACGAGATTGTCTTTGGCCAGGCGCGCCTGCTGGACGTGGCCGGCGCCGGTGTAGCGGGTGCAGATGATCGTGTACTTGGCGTCGGGCGTTGCCAAATGCGGGTTGGCGGCGGCGGCGGATTGCGCAGCAGCACCGGGCGAAGCCGCCACGGGCTTGGCCGCGGGGGCGAGGGACGTCTGCGTGGGGGCGTTGGGCGAGGGGGGCATCGGCGTGGTCGTGCCGTCGCCGCCGCACCCGGCAATCGCGAGGAACCCAGCGAGCGTCAACGAAGTCACCGGCAGCATCGGGGAATACTTCATGGGCCGCCTATCATAACAAGTTGAACCGGAGCACGCCCGCCGCGTACAAACGGGCGGTTGAAGCGCCGCCCGATCCGCCGTACAAAAACCGGCCCGGGCGTCGATCCGGATTCTGGTGTGACCGTGGGCTTTTACGAATTGACTACCGATGGATTCATCCGCCATTAAGGACCCCGTTGCTGAAACGCCCCCTGCCGCCCCGGCGCGTGTGCGGGCGCCCGCCCCTCCGCGGGCCACGTGGATCGACAAAGTCGAAGCCTTTGTCAGCCGGCTCAGCACCCGGGACAACTTCTGGCACAGCATCTGCTCGTTCATCTGGCTGCCGCTGGCGTTTTTCAGCGGCATTCGCACCCGGCAGATCGGCGAGGATTCGTACGAGTCGTACCTGCCCTTCCGGCGGTTCAACCGCAACTGGTACCGCGCGATGGCCGGCGGCGCGCTGCTCGGCAACGCCGAAATCGCCGGGGGCATGTATGTGTTCGGCATCTGCGGGAGCGAATACACCGTCGTCTGCAAAAACCTGAACTACACCTTCCTGCGCCCCTGCCTGGGCCCGGCCGTCTATCGAATGAAGTCGCGCGACAACCTGCGCGAGCTGGTAGCGGCCGGCGGCGAGTTCAACACGATTTTGGACATGGACATCATGCAACAGCCGCTCGGCAAGCAGGACCGCGAACGCCGCGTCGGCCGCTGCGAAGTCACCTTCCACGTGACGCCCAAGGTGCATCACAAGATGAAGGCGCTGCGCAAGAAAAAGCCCTGATTTTTTTCTGGCGTCGCGTCCTTCGTTTTCAGTTCAAGCGATTCGCGGGCGGCGTTACGCCCGCTCCTGCTCCTGCTCCTGCTACTGCTACTGCTACTGCGCTGTGCCGACGACGGCTTCGTCGGAATCCTTGGGGTGGAGCGATTTTTCCAGCAGCGTGTACCGCGTCGGCTTCAGGCCGAGTGACGCATACGTCGCCAGGGCGGCGGTGTTTTCCTGTTCGACATACAGCCGCATCGCGACAGCGCCGCACTCGCGCGCTTCATGCTCGGCCTGCTGGTGCAGCCGGGTGAAGACGCCCTGCTTGCGGAATTCGGGATTCACGTAGACGGACTGAATCCACCAGATGTCGCCGTTGCGCCAGTCGGACCATTCGCGCGTGATCAGCAGTTGCCCGATGACCCGGCCGTTGAGGTCGGCGACGAGATAAATGCCCTTGCGCGGGTCTTCCAGCGCATTGCGCACGCCGGCCGAGACGACGTAGGGATCGAGGCGTTTGCGTTCGGTCTCCAGCGCCATGTGGATGTTGTAGGCCGCCAGCGTCACCGCGTCCTTGAGGGTTGCCCGACGGATGAGGAGTTCTTGCTCGATGGACATGCGAAGCAGTTTACCCGCGACGCCGCCGTTCTCATCGGCATCTTGCCGTTGGTGGCGGATCGCTGCGATTCTTCTAGGATGACGTATGTCAGACAGGAGCTTTTGACGATGCGAAAACGAATGGCGGCGGCGTGGGCGGCGGTAGTGACGGGGATGCTTCTGGCCGCGGGTCGGTGCGGCGCGCAGGAATTGCCGGTGTTCCCGGTGCGATCGACGATCCTGTTTCAGGGCGATTCGATCACCGACGGCAACCGCGGACGATCGCTCGATCCGAATCACATCCTGGGCCACAGCTACGTGTTCATCATCGCGGCCAAGTGCGGGGCCGAAGCGCCGGACCGGGCGTACAACTTTTTGAACCGCGGCATCAGCGGAAACACCGTGGCCGACCTGGCGAAACGGTGGCAAAAGGACACGCTCGACCTGAAGCCGGCGGTGCTGAGCATTTTGATCGGCGTGAACGACCTGAACAAGGGCGTCTCCGCCGAGGATTATCGCCGACAATACACCGCCCTGCTGGAAGAAACGCTCAAGGCGCTGCCGAACGTGAAGCTCATCCTGGGTGAACCGTTCGGCCTGCCGGTGGGGAAAAAGAAGGAGGGGTGGGAGGCGTATCGCAAGCAGTTGGAAGAGCGCCAGAAGATCGTGGCCGACCTGGGGGAGAAGTTTCACGCGCCGGTGGTGCATTTTCAGCAGGTGTTCGACGCCGCCGTCCAGCGTGCGCCGGCCGACTACTGGATTTGGGACGGGGTGCACCCCACTTACCGCGGGCACCAGCTGATGGCCGATGAATGGGTGCGCGTGGCGCGGGAAGCGTTTCGTTGATCGACGCCCGTAATGGCCGCCGCACACGGATCGATCAAAAGAGCGATTCACCCTCGGCCGGGGGTTCGTAGGCGAGGCCGAGGTGGTCGTAGGCGGCCTTGGTGACGCGGCGGCCCTGGCGGGTGCGCATCAGGAAGCCCGATTGCAGCAGGAACGGCTCGACCACATCGACGAGCGTCTCGGCTTCTTCGCCCATGGACGCGGCGATCGCCTCCACGCCCGCGGGGCCGCCGTGGTAGATGTCGATGAGCGTGCGCAGCAGGCCGCGATCGAGGTCGTCGAGCCCCTTATCGTCGATGCCTTCGAGCTTGAGGGCTTCGCGCGTGACATCGAGCGTCAACTTGCCGTGCGCTTCGACGACGGCGTAATCCCGCACGCGCCGGAGCAGGCGATTGGCGATGCGCGGTGTGCCGCGCGAGCGGGCGGCGATCTCCTTGATCGCAGGAACTTCGGATTCCACTTTCAACTGAATCGCGTTGGCGCGCAGGATTTTTTCCAAAGCGGCCGGTGCGTAAAACTCCAGGTGCAGGGGCAGCCCGAAGCGCGAGCGCATCGGGCCGGTAATTAAGCCGATGCGGGTGGTGGCGCCGATCAACGTGAACGGCGGCAGCGGGATGGTTACGCTGCGGGCGTGGGCGCCGGAGTCAAGCGTGATGTCGACCTTGAAATCTTCCATCGCGGGGTAAAGGTATTCTTCGATCACCGCGTTCAGCCGGTGGATTTCATCGATGAACAGCACATCCCCTTTTTCCAGCCGATTCAGGATGCCGACCATGTCGGCCGGCTTCGAAAGCGCGGGGCCGCTGGTGACGTGCACCTTGGCGCTCATCTCATTGGCGACGACGTGCGCGAGCGTGGTTTTGCCCAGCCCCGGCGGGCCGTGCAGGAGGACGTGCTCCACCGGTTCGCCGCGTGATTTGGCGGCC
>JBQCCH010000202.1:0-5417 GCA_051962375.1 Tepidisphaeraceae bacterium | reverse complement strand
GATGCCGGGTATCGCCGGGCGATTTCCGACATCCTCGCTGCCTCGGTGTTTCTGGCGGAGAAATCGCTTCGCACCGCTCAGCGGCCCACCGACGCCCGGCAGGTGATTTACCGTTTCATCCAGTTGCTCGAGCAGCAGGTGCCCGGGCGCGCGTCGGCGGACGAGGTTTCGGACGGCCTGGGGATTTGATGTAACGCCCGCTTTGCGGTCTGATCGGCCGGGTCATGCGCCTTTACCTGATTCGCCACGCCGATCCCGATTACCCGAACAACACGATCACGCCCGCCGGCCACTTGGAGGCGCAGGCGCTGGGCGAGCGGATGAAGAAGCTGGGGCTGGACCACATTTATGCCTCGCCTCTGGGCCGGGCGGTTCACACGATGGAGTACTCGGCCCGGGCGCTGGGCATGACCCACACCATCGAGCCGTGGACGGCCGAGCTGAACGATTGCCACCTGGATTTTCCGCCGATCGGAAAAATCGCCGTCTGGGACGTGCCCGGCGAGGTGATCCGCGCCCAGCGGCCCTACGCGACGCACGACACCTGGCACGAGCACACCCTGTTTCGCCAGCCGATCTTCAAGGAGACAGCCGACCGGGTGGCGTGCATGTCGGATGCGTTTTTCGCCCGGCACGGCTACGTGCGCGAGGGAGGGCGGTACCGGATCGTGAAGGCCAACCGGGAGAAGATCGCCGTCTTCTGCCATGGCGGGTTTGGGTTGTTTTGGCTGGCACATCTCTTGGAAATCCCGCTGCCGCTGATGTGGTCGGGGTTTCATTTGCCGCCCAGCAGCGTGACGACGATTTTGTTTGACGAGCGTTCCCCCGACTGGGCCGTGCCGCGGTGCACCGGGCTGGGGGATGTGTCGCACCTCTATGCCGCCGGTTTGCCCACCCAGCCGGCGGGGATTAAGGCGAACGTCGACTGATTCCGGGGCCAGCGCCGTTGTTCGGCCGATCCCGTTCACAGGAGCGCGTCGCCCGTTTCGACGGGCCAATTCCCGTGAAAACCGCGGGCTCCGGCCCGACCGGCCGCCCGCGGACCGCCCCTGCGACGCGGAAAACCGCGGTCGCGTCAAACAGGCACTTACGCCGGGGCGGGTTTTTCATTACCATGTGGAACTCTCCGCGAGCGAACCGACGCGGAATTTTCGAGTATTAGCTATGGGTAAACCGACCGGATTCAAGGAATTCACTCGCGAAACGCCGAAAAAGCGGCCGGTAGAGCTGCGCATCCTGGACTGGGACGAGATTTATCTCGAATTCCCGGAAGACAAGCTCAAAAAGCAGGGCGCCCGGTGCATGGATTGCGGCGTGCCGTTCTGCAACAACGGGTGTCCGCTGGGGAACCTGATCCCGGACTGGAACGACCTGGTCTATCGCGGCAAATGGCGCGAGGCGATCGAGGCGCTGTCGAAGACGAACAATTTCCCCGAATGGACCGGTCGCATCTGCCCCGCGCCGTGCGAAGAGGCTTGCGTGCTGTCGATCAATGACAAGCCGGTGGCGATCAAGACCATCGAGCAATCGATCAGCGACCGCGCGTGGAAAGAAGGATGGGTCAAGCCCACCACGCCGGCGACGCGCACGGGCAAAAAGGTGGCGATCATCGGTAGCGGCCCCGCGGGATTGGCGGCGGCGGAACAACTGAACAAGGCCGGCCACTGGGTCACGGTCTACGAACGGGCCGAGCGCCCGGGCGGGTTGCTGCTGTACGGCATTCCGGACTTCAAGATGGACAAGCGCACCGTCCATCGGCGCATCAAGCTGATGGAAGAGAGCGGCATCACCTTCAAGTGCCGCGCCGACGTCGGCAAGACGATCACGGCCGACGCGCTGCGGAAGGAATTCGACGCGATCATCCTGGCCACCGGGGCGACCAAGGCCCGCGACCTGCCGATCGAAGGCCGCCAGCTCAGCGGCATCTATGCGGCGATGGATTACCTGCCCCAGCCGACGCAGGCGAACCTGGGCGACCAGATTTTCGCCGAGCACAAGATCGACGCGGCCGGGAAGCATGTGGTGATCATCGGCGCCGGCGACACCGCCGCCGATTGCCTGGGCACCGCCCACCGTCAGAAGGCGGCGAGCGTCACGCAGTTGAACATCTACCCCAAGCCGCCCGAGGAGCGCGACCAGCACACGGCGCCGTGGCCGTATTGGCCGAACATCCATCGCACGAGCCCCGCCCACGAGGAAGGGGGCGTCCGCGAGTATGCCGTGCTCACCAAGCGTTTTGTCGGCAAAGACGGGCGCGTCACGGGGCTGGTCTGTGCCCGCCAGGAAGTGGCCGAGTACCGGAACAACAAGCCGGTGATGCGCGAGGTGCCGAACAGCGAGTTTGAGCTGAAGTGCGACCTGTGCCTGATCGCGATCGGCTTCAGCGGGCCGGAGCCGGACGGGATCATCCAGCAATTGAATCTGGAAACCGACAACCGCGGGAACCTGGTCGTCGACCAAAGCTACCAGACGAGCCTGCCGGGCGTGTACGCCACCGGTGATTGCCGGCGCGGGCAAAGTCTGGTGGTCTGGGCGATCAGCGAAGGGCGCTGCGCAGCCGCGGGCGTCGACGAATTCCTGATGCGCCGCACCGATCTGCCGAAGCTCAAGCTGTTTTAACCGGCGAAGGTGCGTCACCCCCGACCTCCGCGTTCGATGAGCGCGTTTGTGAGGGCGCATTCGATGGGTGCATTCGACGGGGCGCCCAGCGTCGTGGCGAGACATGACTCTTCCTCACCTGCGCATCACCCGTTCCGGCTGGCCGGCTTTTGAGGCGGGGGATGGGGGGCAGGCGGGGCTTGCCGAGGCGTTTGGCGTTTCGTGGCAGGCGGGTTTTATATGGCTCGTGGGGCGCGGGCTGCACGCGTCGCTTCCTTCCACGCTCCTGTGGGCTCGCGCCTTTGCCCGCCGATACCTGGCGGAATTGTGTCGGCTCAACGATGCCGTCCTTGATGCGCCGATCGATCCGCCGGACGACGCCCTGCTGGCCGCCGAGCTCGCCGAAGCGCCGCCGATGACCGGGGGCGAAGCGTTGTCGGTCGATGGGCTGCGCAGCTGGTGGCGGGCGCTGGATGCGTTCGTTCGTCCGCAGGCGGAAACGCAGGGACTGGCAACTTTTTTGGGGGAATTGAACCCGGCGTGGCACGGCGTGGGGCGGGTGACCTTTCACCTGGCGGAAAACAAGCGCGACCCGGAGCGGCCGTTCGCGTTTTTGGCGACGTATGTGTCTAAGCTCAACGCCGGCGGGCGATCGGCGCATGTGCCGCTGTCGCGGGCGCTGCAGGAATACGCCGGCGCCCGCGATAAACCGGCCTTGCTGCGCTTGCTCGAGCCGATCCACGCCGCCGCCAAAACCAGCGCGCTGGCGCACGAGATGGTCGATCACGGCCGCATCTATCAGCCGCTGGCGTGGACGACGAAGGAGGCGTATCGCTTCCTGCAGGACGTCCCGAAATTCGAAGCGGCCGGCATCGTGACGCGCGTGCCGGACTGGTGGAGCGCGAAAAAACCCCCGCGGCCGACGGTGAACGTGACGATCGGGTCGACGAAGCAATCGTCGCTCACGCTGGATGCGTTGCTGGATTTCAAAGTGGAGATCGCCCTCGACGGCCGCCCCTTGAGCGAGGCCGAGCTTGAGCAATTGCTCCGCGCCGACGGGCCGCTGGTTCAACTGCGCGGCCAATGGGTGCAGGTGGATCCGGAAAAACTCAAACAGGCGATGACGCACTGGCGAAAATTGCAGAAGCAATCGCCGGACGGACTCAGCTTCATTGAAGGGATGCGGCTGCTGTCGGGCGCGGCGCTGGACGACGCGGCGGCAGCGGCGTCGGTGGAGGAAGAATCGATCGCCTGGGCCGGTGTTGAGGCGGGGCCGTGGCTGGGAGAGGTGTTGCGCGAGCTGCGTCACCCGAACGCGTCGGCCGACCCCGCGCCGCCGGGCTTGCAGGCGTCATTGCGGCCGTATCAGCAGGCGGGGGTGCATTGGCTGCGGTTTGTGACGTCGCTGGGGCTGGGCGCCTGTTTGGCGGACGACATGGGCTTGGGCAAGACGATCCAACTCATCAGCCTGCTGCTGCACCTGAAGCCCAAAAACGCCGGGCCGAGCCTGCTGGTGGTGCCGGCGTCGCTGATCCCGAATTGGCGGAACGAACTCGCTCGATTCGCCCCCGATTTGCGGCCGATGGTGGTGCACCCGAGCGAGATGAAGCTGTCCGCCCTCGACGCCAGCGCGATGCGCGACGCCGATGTGGTGATCACCACCTACGGCATGCTGCTGCGGGCGCCCAAGCTGCTGGAGATGGACTGGCAACTGGCGGTGCTCGACGAGGCGCAGGCGATCAAAAATGCCGGCACGAAGCAGACGCGCGCGGTCAAGCAGATCAAGAGCAGGGCGCGCGTCGCCCTGTCCGGCACGCCGGTGGAAAATCGCCTGGCCGATCTGTGGTCGTTGTTTGATTTTTTGAATACGGGCTTGCTGGGCTCGTCGTCGGTGTTCGACAAGTACGTCAAAAAGCTCGCGAAGGACGAGCGGCCGAACGCGTTTGCGCCGCTGCGGTCGCTGGTGAAGCCGTACATCCTGCGACGGCTGAAGACCGACAAATCGATCATCAACGACCTGCCCGACAAGGTGGAGATGAAAGCCTACTGCACGCTGTCGGCGGAGCAGGCGGCGGCGTATCAGCAGAGCGTGGCGGAGCTGACGCGAATTCTAAAAGAGACCGCGGGCATTGAGCGGCGCGGGGTGGTGCTGAGCTTCCTGATGCGATTCAAGCAGATCTGCAATCACCCCGCCCAGGCGAGCGGGGAGGGGGATTGGCGAGCCGCCGCGAGCGGCAAGTTCGCGCGGTTGAGCGAGATTTGCCAGGAACTCGCAGACCGGCAGCAGCGGGTGCTGATCTTCACGCAGGTCCGCGAGATGACCGAGCCGCTTGCGCAGCACTTGGCGACGGTGTTCGGCCGGCCCGGGTTGGTGCTGCATGGGTCGACTTCTATCCCGCAGCGGAAGGAGATGGTCGAGGCATTCCAGGCGGACGACGGGCCGCCGTTTTTTGTGCTTTCGATCAAGGCGGGCGGCACGGGATCGAACCTGACGGCGGCGGCCAACGTGATCCATTTCGACCGCTGGTGGAACCCGGCCGTCGAAAACCAGGCGACCGACCGTGCGTTTCGCATCGGGCAAAAGCAAAACGTCTTCGTCCACAAGTTCATCACGCAGGGGACGGTCGAAGAAAAAATCGACGAGCTGATCGAAACGAAGCTGGGTCTGAGCGAACAATTGCTGAGCGGAACGAGCGCGGAATCGGCATTGACGGAAATGTCGGACCGGGAGTTGCTGGACTTTGTGAGCCTTGACCTGAAGCGCGCGACCGGCGGGTGACGCAAGGAGCGACGTCGATGTGGTATGACTTCGAACCCCG
>JBQCCH010000201.1:0-2613 GCA_051962375.1 Tepidisphaeraceae bacterium | reverse complement strand
GCGCGGGCGGCGTCTTCCAGGGGCAGCCGCACCGTGCAGGTGACTTCCGGATGGATTTGCCACCGATCCAGATGTTCCACAAGATCCTGCATGTGCTTGAGCGACGTCACCCACGACCCAAACAGCGTGATCTGCTGATGGATCAGGATCGGCGAGACGTCAAACTCGACCTTATTCCCCTCGCCGACGAATGCACATCGACCCCATTGGCGAGTCCCCTGCAGGGCCAGCAGCCGTGCGCTGGGGGCGCCGGAGCAATCGATGCTCACCTCGCACCCTTTATTGCCCGTGACATCCATGATCTTCGACAACGCCTTGTCGTCGGCATTGAAGGTGTAGTCGCACAGGCCCAGGTCCTCGGCAAGCTTGCGACGATCGGCGGAGATGTCGATGCCGATCACCGGCTTCGCGCCCATCGCCCGGCCCAGCTGCGCAGCCGCCAGTCCGACCGGGCCCAAGCCCGTGATCAGCAGCCGATCGTTCCCGCCGAGCTTCATCCGGCACAGCGCTTCGTACGCCGTCGCCGTCCCGCAGGCGCACAGGGCGCCGTCGATGTACGTCAGGCTGTCCGGCAACGCGATGCAGTTGTTTTCTTCCGCCAGCAGGAACGGCGCATGCCCCCCGTTGCGCTGCCACCCGTAGGCCGCTCGCGATTCGCTGTGGCAACTGATCATGTACCCGTGCTGGCAGTCTTCGCACACGCCGCAGCCGCTGATGTGGTAGATCACCACGCGATCGCCCGGCTTGTAGCGCCGGCAGCCGGGTCCGACTTTCACCACCTGCCCGCACGGCTCGTGCCCCGCGATGGTGCCGGGCTGATACCCTTCGGGCCCTTTGCCCAGGTGAGCGCGATAAATCGCCCGAATGTCGCTCCCGCAGATGGAGCTCGCCTTCATCGCGATCAGCACTTGCCCGTGCCCCGGTTCCGGGACATCGATTTCCTTGAACTCCACCGTGCTGTTGCCCGGCAGGATAACGCCTTTCATTTTCGACATGATTCAATCCCTCGTTTGACTCGTTTACTTCGCGATCCGCCCGTCCACGTCCCACAGGTCTTGCCAGTCCTGGTCTTCTTTCCACAGGAAGACCTGGCCCTTGATCAGCCGGCACCCTTTGTCGATCGCCGCGATGTCGGCCATGTCCTGGTCCGTGAGCGGCGCTGAGACGGTCGCCGTCAGGTTCGCCAGGTAGTTCGGCCGATTCACGCTGAACGGGATCGGCACCTGCCCGCGCTGCACCGCCCACTTCACGCAGAGCGTCGCCGGGTGGATGCCCAGACGCTGGGCGATCCGCACGATCGTCGGGTCTTCAATGTCCACCGTGTCTTGCGGCGTCGTGTCCCGCTCCGGACGCTTGGGCGATCCCACCGGCGAATACCCGATCGGCAAAATTCCATGTTTTTTCACGTACGCAAACAGCTCCGGCTGCTGGAAGTGCGGGTGCAGTTCCATTTCGTTGGCGGCCGGCTTCACTTCGCAGTCGCGCAGCAGCAGTTCCAGTTTCGGGATCGTCATATTCGACGTCCCGATGTGCCGCACCAGCCCGCGCTTCAGGAGCGATTCCATCTGCCGCCAGGTCTTCATGTAGGCGTCGTGGATGTACGGCTTGGCGTCGGGGCTGCGGGCCGACACGTCGCATCCCGGCGGGTGGAAGTTCGGGAACGGCCAATGCACCAGGTACAGATCCAGGTACTCCAGCCGCAGGTCCTTCAACGTTTTTTCGCACGATTCGGCCACGCGGTCGTGCATGTCGTTCCAGACTTTCGATGTCACCCACATCGAATCCCGCGTGATCCCGCGCTCCTGCAGCGTCTGGAACGATTGGCCGATCAGGTGCTCGTTGCCGTAGACGCTCGCGCAGTCGAAGTGCCGATACCCCACGTCCGCCGCCCCCAGCACCGCCGCCGCCACCTGCTCGCCGCTGAAGCGGTCCGAGCCAAAAGTACCCAGCCCGATCGCCGGGATCTTCGCGCCGGTGTACAGCGTTTTCGTCGGCACCTGCGCCGGGTCAACGCCGTCCGAATCCAGGCCCGCCCGGGGAGCCACGGTTTGATGTGCGGTGGGGGAGTTCATTCTGTCGTTCCTCTTGGGTAAATCGCCGGTGGGATCATCCCTCGAACCCGCCTTGGGGGGAATGGCGAACATTGTCAGAGCATGGCGATTCTTGACCTGCTTCCCCCGAGGGGCGTCGCCCGGCCTAAGTCGCCGAAAATGACCCGCGGCCGTTCCTGCCATTCTGTTTTTGCATGATCCGCCCAATCCCCGGCCCGGCCATGCGTTGGGCCAATAAAAACCGCGCGCCAGTGCGACGGCCCTTGCCCAGCTTGCCCTGTCACTTATCGCCTCGCAGATCAGCCAATCCTCCCCATGCCGCGCCCCTCGCGCCCGGCCGGGTTCGATTGTACCGAACGGCCCGGCATTGTCGGCCCTAATCTGGCCGCCCACGCAGCCGCGCTCTGCCGTTTCCTCTCCCCCTGAGCCCGGCTTATCATGTCGACATGACTGACCTCACCCTCGTCGAATTAGCCAAAGAAGTCCGCTGGAAAACGCTCAAGCTGCTCGAAACCGTCACCCCTGAGATGGCCCTGTTCACGCCGCCCGGGCTCGCCAATCA
>JBQCCH010000200.1:0-2182 GCA_051962375.1 Tepidisphaeraceae bacterium | reverse complement strand
ATGCAGCGGACGGTCGCCTTCGTTTCGGCCTTGATCTTCGCTTCGGAGTCCTTGTCCGGTTCGAAGTAGCAGCGCACAAATCCGCCGTCGGTTTCCAGGATCTTCTTCAATTCGTCATAGTTCCCGGCGGAGCGGGTGTTGGCCAGTTGAAAAGCGGCCGCCTTGTCGAACATCTGCTTCTGGACATCTTCCAGTTTCGCACGCAGCCATTCGCCGGAAAAATCTTCGAGCTTGACCGTCTCTTTGCCGCGATCCAATCGCCGCTTGACCAGCGCCGCTCCGGCCGCCACGTCGCGCGGGCCGACTTCGATGCGGAACGGCACGCCCCGCTGTTCCCAGTGAAACTGCTTGTCGCCCGGGCGGGTGTCGCGCGTGTCGATGGCGATCTTCTGGTCGCTCGCTTTGTCGAAGAAAAAGCTCTTGATCTCCCCGGTCGTCCGTTTTGCCGCCGCCGCCACTTCGGGCGCCCCGACCAGCTTCTCCGCCAGTTGATGGATGAAGGCCATCACCGTCTCGCGCTCGGCGTCACCCTTATAGACCGGGATCAACACAGCAACGATCGGCGCCACGCGCGGCGGAAGTACCAGCCCGTCATCATCGCTGTGAGCCATGATCATCGCGCCGATCAGCCGCGTGCTCACGCCCCAGCTTGTGGTGTGCGCATACTGCAGTGCATTGTCGCGACCCAGATATTTGATTTCGAACGCCTTGGCGAAATTTTGCCCGAGGTTGTGGCTCGTGCCCGCCTGCAGGGCCTTGCCGTCCTGCATGAGGGCTTCGATGCAATAGGTCGTGTCGGCGCCGGGGAATTTTTCGCTTTCAGTCTTGGCCCCTTTCACGACGGGAATCGCGAGTGATTCCTGCACGAAATCGGCGTAGACGTCGAGCATCTTCATCGTCTCCGCCTGCGCCTCGTCGGCCGTCTCATGCGCGGTGTGCCCTTCCTGCCACAAAAATTCCGCGGTGCGCAGGAACAATCGCGTGCGCATCTCCCAGCGCATGACGTTGCACCACTGATTGATCAGGATCGGCAGGTCGCGGTAGCTCTGCACCCACTGGGCATACATGTGGCCGATCATGGTTTCGGAGGTGGGCCGGATCACCAGCGGCTCTTCCAGTTCGCCCGCCGGCTTCAGCTTGCCGTCGGCGCCTTTTTCGAACCGCGAGTGTGTGACGATCGCGCACTCCATCGCAAACCCCTCGACGTGCTCGGCCTCTTTCGTGAGGAACGATTGGGGGATCAACAGCGGAAAGTAGGCATTCACGTGGCCGGTCTCTTTGAAGCGGCGGTCCAGATCGCGCTGAATCGCCTCCCACACCGCAAATCCTTCCGGCCGAATGACCATGCACCCGCGCACCGGCGAATAATCGGCCAGCTGTGCGGCCTTGATGACATCCAGGTACCACTGTGCGTAATCGTCCTTGCGGGTTTTGATATTTTTGGCCATGTGAGCGGAGGATCATATCCAAACTGCCGCCCGCTCGCGATGCCGTCCGCTTCTCGTATACTGCCCGCCGCATGAAGGGCAGGCGTCGCTGGATCATTGCCGAATCGATCGTGCTCATTCTGGTGCTGGGGGGCCTCATCGTGGCGGGCCTTGCCGCCCGACAGCAGGCCTGGGCGCATTCTGAAACCATTCGCTACGGCGCCGACATGGAAAACGGCTGGAAATGGGGCAGCCGCGCGCACCAGGAAGGTTTGTTCACGCTGTACGACCGCGTCGTCGCTGAATCCAAGCCGGGTGATTACGGGCTCGATTACATGCCGCTCAGGCTCACGGTCATGTCGCTTTGGGCACGCGGCCAGCTCGCGTTGCACCCCGATCACACCCGCTGGCAAAGCGATTATGCTTTCAACCGCCCCGTTCTCGATTTCAATACGGCCTGCGAACTGCTGACCGCGGCAGGCCTTTTCGCCTTGACGCTCGATTGGGTGCGCCGTGATCGCCGGCGATCGCTCAGCATCGACCGCCGACCGCTGCACGGCGTCTGGCTCGCGGCCGGCGCGTTTGCCTTGGCGTGGTTCAATCCGGCTTCCATTCTCAGCGCTCACGTGCGCCCCACCTGGGATGTGTGGGTGACGCCGTTCTACGTGTGGGCGATCTTCGCCGCATCGAAAAACGCCTGGCTCACCGCTGGCGCCATTGTCGGCTTGGGCGCCATGCTTAAGGGGCAGGAACTG
>JBQCCH010000199.1:0-2417 GCA_051962375.1 Tepidisphaeraceae bacterium | reverse complement strand
CACGATGAATTGGGTATTCAGCACCAGCAGCGCGCCGTGAGGCTGAATGGAGCCGGGAATGTGGATGGGCTCACGATCGCAGTTCGTTAGATCAATTGTGTTCGCCATGAATGTCCGCATTGAGAGTCTATGCCCATGGCGTGCGCCGCAGTGACATTACCGCCTGCGGCGACACCTTCTGTCGCAATTTTTGTCAGCATTAATGCCGCGGACAGCCGGCGAATCAACCCCGATTCAATTCGTGAATTTCTACAGAAACCTGCGATGGCGCCCCTATGCTTGAAACAGCCAAAATTTGCCCGGTTTGTGCAGTCGGCTGAAATCGAATGAAGGATTCTTCATGCAAAATTATAAGCTCCTCGGAAAAAAATTGTGGATCGGAGCGTTCTTTGCGTCAGCGGCGGCAATTTCGGTCGGCTGCTCTCAGGAGAAGGGGGATGCCCGCGGGATGCCTGCCCGAGCCGGGTCGACCCCCGCTTATGCCGGCCCGACCACCGCGCCGCAGTATGCACAAATGGTCTCCAGCGCCCGTTTTGCCCAGGGCCAGGAGCCGATGAATGTCAGCGTCGTGCAAGGCGGCCCCGCCCAGGGGAAATCGGCGCCGGGTCTGCAGCCGGTCGCTTACTTTTTCGGCGCGATGCCGACCGGAGTAACGGTCACGCCCGATGGTAAACGCATCTTCTTGTGCTTCCCGAGGTGGAGCGATCCGGTGAACTACACCGTGGCCGAGCTCACGCACGATGGCCGACTCACGCCATTCCCCGATGCGCAGGCAAATCAATATGACCCCGATCATCCCGCCGCATTTGATCCGGCCGAGCACCTGGTGAGCGTGCAATCGGTGGTGGTCGATCCCAAGAACCGGCTCTGGTTGGTCGACACCGGCAGCATCAACCTGGGGCCAATCATCGATGGAGCTCCCAAGTTGGTCTGCTACGACCTAACCACCGGGCAGCGGGTGAAGGTGATCCGATTCGGCGATGCGGTGCTGAAAAACACGTACCTCAATGACATCCGTTTTGACCTGACCCGCGGCAAGCAGGGCTACGCGTTTCTGACCGACAGCGGCGCGGGCGGCATTATCGTGGTTGACATCGAAACGGGTGAGTCGTGGCGAAAGCTTGGCGGAAACCCCGCGGTTTTGGCCGATCCGCAGTTTGTACCGAACGTCGAAGGGCAGCCGCTGATGAAGCGCCCGCCCGGCAAGCCGCCGACGGTGATCGGCATCAAGTCTGACGGGATCGCGATCAGTCCGGACCGAAAGACGCTTTACTTCTCCCCACTCGCAAGCCGAAAGCTCTGGGCCGTCAGTACGGACGCATTGGCCGATCGCTCCAGCAGCGAGGCAACCGTCGCAAAGACACTGCGATTGGTCGCCGAGCGAAGCAGCGGCAGCGATGGTCTGATCTGCGATTCGCAGGGCAATGTCCTTGCCACGGGATATGAAGACGGCTCGATCAAGCGATATGCACCGACCTCCCAAGCCGGCGATGCGCCCGAACAGGTGCTGCTTCAGGATCAACACCTCATCTGGCCGGACACGCTTTCGATCAGCCAGGATGTGCTCTACTTCACCGTCAACCAACTGAATCGCCAGGGATCATTTCACGAGGGCAAGGACCAACGCGTTCAGCCCTACGTGCTCTACAAATTCCCCTTAGAAAACGCCAAATAATGTGCTGCGATTCACCCGCATTTTACGGCGATGCCAAACGTGACCTCTAGGCTCAATGTTGATCGACGTTTTTCTCATCAACGTTTTTCTCTAACAAGAGAGGTACATCATGGCAACGCAATTAAAAGACAAGCGGATCGCAATTCTGGTCGACAACGGCTTTGAGCAGGTGGAACTGACCGAGCCGCGGAAAGCGCTTCAGGACGCGGGCGCTAAGACCGTGCTGATTTCGCCGACCGAAGGCAGGGTGCAGGGCTTCAATCATGACGACCCCGCCGACAAGCTGCCGGTTGATCTGGTGCTGAAGCAAGCGAAGGCAGACGACTATGACGCGCTCGTGCTGCCGGGCGGCGTCGCGAATCCGGACAAGCTGCGCATGAACACAGCGGCCGTCGCGTTTGTGAAGGCGTTTGTCGACGCCGGAAAGCCGATCGCCGCCATCTGTCACGGGCCATGGACCTTGATTGAGGCTGGCGCCGTCAAGGGCCGCAAGATGACGAGTTGGCCGTCGCTGAAGACCGACCTGAAAAATGCCGGGGCGAACTGGGTTGATCAGGAAGTGGTCGTTGATCATGGTTTGGTCACCAGCCGGAAACCTGACGATATTCCCGCGTTCAACCGGAAGATGATCGAAGAATTCGCCGAAGGAAATCATGGCCCTGGTCTGTCGGAAAATTCGCGTGAGCATGCGATGAGTGCGTAACCCGCGTGGATTGCGGAACACGGGCGTCCGTTCTCAATC